>JBBSKE010000088.1:0-10903 GCA_038256595.1 Tepidiformales bacterium
GTGCACCGCCAGCACCCACTCTTCCCGATTCTCGCTGCCGTCGAGCGAACCTCGCGCCCGGAACGCATCTCGCTCCACGCGTTCACGCTCGACGAGGCGACCGAACTGGCAACCGCGCTCGCAGCAACCTCGGCCCGGATGCCGGAACTTTTCGAACGCTCCGGCGGCAACGCATTCCTGCTCGAAGAGCTCTTGGCCGCCCCGGATGGCGAGCTTCCCGCAGGTGTTGCCCAGGTCGTGCTCTCGCGCCTCAGCACCCTCGGGCAGGACGCGGTCGAGGTCGCCGAGGCTGCCGCGCTCGATTCGACGCTACCCCTGCCGGTGCTGCTGGCGGCCACCGGCTTCGAGCGCGAACGGTTCGAATCGGCCTGCGACCTGCTGGTGGAACGGGGATTCTCGCGGCTCGAGCCCGCCGGGATGTCGTTCCGCCACGCACTCATCCGCGAGGTGGTCTACGCGCGCATCCCGCCCTCGCGCCGCATGACGCTGCACCGCCGCACCGCGCAAGCCTTCGAGGAGTTCGATGCGCGTCGCGCCGGCGAGGCAACCCGCCACTGGCAACTCGCAGGGGATTTGCCGATGGCCCTTCGAACGTCGGTAGCGGCGGCGATGCAGGCGACTCGGCTCGGTGCGCTCCCCGAGGCGGCCGATCTGTTCGAAATCGCCATCGGTCTCTGGCCCAACGTCGAGGGGGCGGAGCAGGCAGCGGGAATCGCCCACGTTGATATGGTGGAGCGCGGCGCGAACGCACTGGCCCATAGCCGCCGATTCGTTCGCGCAGCCGAACTCCTGCAACGCGAGCTAAAGCGAACGGACATCTCTCCGGCGCAACGGTCAGACTTACTCAGTCAATTGAGCGTTGTCTATAGATGCCTCGAGGGGATGGACAGAACACTCCCCACGGCGCGAGAAGCTGTCGATTGCCTGGATGACAACGAGTCCCCGACCAGGCGCCTGGTCATGATGTCACGTTTCGTGCAGTTTGCCTGTGGCGGATTCGATCGCGCCGCCGAGGCTGCGGCCATGCTGGAACGAGCCGAAACGTTGCGCGAACGCGCGCCCGGCAGGTTGGCCACGCTGTGCCTGACGTTTATGCGCGGCGCAGTGGCCGTCGCATATGGGCGCGATTCAGCACGCGAACTCCTTGAGGAAGTTCTGACACGCACCGCTGACATTCCGGGCAGCAACTTCAAGACGGTGGAATATCGCTCGATGTTGGGCGACCACGAATGGGTGATCGCCAACGTGGAGACTGAGCTCGGCCGGGAGTTCGCCCTCGGATTTGGTTTGGTGGAAGGCAACGGTCTCCAGGCTGAGTTGGCCAATTCCCTCTCGCGACTTGGGCGCTGGGCAGAAAGCTTCGAAGTTCTGGACAGGGCCATTCGTTCTTCCGGCGAAGAGGCCCTATTTGAAGACGCCCCCGATGTGGTCCTGTTCGGTTGGGCGCTCACGATGGTGCGAACCGGCAGACTTGATGAGGCACGGCGGTACCTGGAGTCGGCCTGGAAATGGGCCGTGCCGGTGATCACGCACGACTCGATGGCCCTGACGTCGGTTCGAGTAGCACACGCACATCTGGACGAGGATATTGTCGCGAGTCGCGACGCGGTGAATGACCTGCTCGACAGGCTCAGCGGGCACTTCATGGCGATGGCCGGTGAGCCGGCAGCGCTCGCCATCGCCTTCGAAGCCGACGAGGCGTTTCGACAGAGCAATATCAGCGAGGACGCAATCGCGCTCGCCGACCGCTGGATAGCGAAGCTCGAAAGCTGCCTTGTCGATGCTCCCGGTCGCGTGAACCTCGCCGACTTCGGGATGTACCTGGAGGTGTGCCGGGCCGAGCGTGATCGCCTCGCGGGTGACGATGATGCTGCTCGCTGGGAGCAACTCGCCGAGACCTGGGCGGCGCTGCCACGACCGTTCGATGCCGCCTACGCGCGCTTTCGGGCGGCATGGGCGTTGCTCATGGGAACGGCAGCGGCATCGCACCAGGACCGTCAACGCGCGACGGCGCTGCTCATCCAGGCGCGAACGACCAGCCAGGAACTCGGCGCGGTCTACCTCGAACGCGATATCGAATTGCTCTGGCAGACTGCCGGCCTGCGCGAAGAGCGACCGCCGAACCTGGCGGCCAATACTGCAACTCAGCTGCCGGCAGGTCCTGTCCTCACGCCGCGTGAGGCCCAGGTGCTCGCGCTCATGGCCCGCGGCGATTCGAACGGCAGAATCGCCATCGCGCTCGGCATCAGCGCCCGGACCGCAGCCGTCCACGTGTCGAACGTCATCCACAAGTTCGGCGCCCGCACGCGGGTCGAAGCGGCAATGCGTGCCCGCGACCTCGGGCTGATCTGACGTTCCCGGTTCGAACGGGCTCGTGTGAGACAGGGTCCAACTGCCAACTCTCGACCATCAGCACCGCATTTCGCGGGAAAAAGCGCGATCTATCGGTCACGGAACGTGCTTTCGGGGCGGAATAAAGTAGAACCTGCTGCCAGTTACGTAGATCGCGGTCTGCCAGCGAGCCGGGCGCCATTCGAGACTGCTCTCACACCGAACAGGTGAGGAGCAAAGCTCATGAACGCGCTATTCCACCTCGTCGCAGGCAGCAAAGCCCTGGCCTGGATTCATGCCGCTACCACCGCCGGGGCGGTCGCCGGCGCCGCGTACTGGTCGATTTCGATGGACGAGCGCGCCATTGCTCCCGGCGAAACATCGGTCGCGGCAATTCGAGAGACGCGTCCGGCAGCCGTCCAGCAGAGCGAGAAGGAGCCGGAGCAGCGGGCACTCGTCGCGCGCGACACGGTGTACGTCGTCGATTCTGTCGAAGTGGCCGCCGCGGTTCGCTCCGGCTTCATCGAGATTTCCGCATTTCGAATCCACGCCGGTCTGCCGCCGTCGTACGACGAAGTGATCGTCGTCGGGGACGGCGCAGAGGTCGCGGTGTTTGCGGCCGCACTCTCGCGCGAGGCCGCCACACTTGCGACGACAACGGGGCGTCAGTTGATTGTCATCGCCGTGGAATGAGGGCGGACCACCCGTATCGCGCGCCGGACGCCGCTGATCCGGCTACCTCTAAAGTAGCGGCGACTCCTGTCTACGTCGTTCGACGGATTCAGGGGCGGCAAGGAGCGATCAATGCTCCGCTGCCGCCTCTCCGCGAGGCGAGCATAAAAAATCACCCGTTGAACGATCGTCACGGGCGTCCACGGGAACAAGAGCGACAAGCTCTCCGCCGCGGAGACGCTGGCCACGTCCGAATCTGTTGGCTGCCGCTGGAACCGGTAGGCTGACGGGCAACTTCGCCGCTCGCCGGGGGATACCTCCTCCCCGGCGAGCCAGGCGGAGGAAGGCACCTACAAGCGGATCGTCCGGCCCTCGGCCGAAGAGCGTTCGATGGCGTCGATCAGGCGGTGGCGGGTGACGGCGAGGTCGAAGTCGGGGCTGAAGGGATCGCCGCCGGAGAGGCTCTCGGCCATGCGCACATAGGCCTGCGCGACATTGCGCGGCGGACCGGCGGGCGTGCCTTCCGGGACCAGCTGGAATCGCCCTTCGATTTCGAGCTCTTCGAGGGCCGCGCCAGCCTTCGCGGCGAACAGCTTGTTCGGGCCAATGTTCGCCGAACCGCCCGGGCGGATGACCAGCGCGCCCTCGCGACCGAAAATCTCGTAGCGGCTGCCACTCGGGTTCGAGGGCACACTGGAAATGTGGATCGCCACCTCGGCGCCGCCCACGAGGCTGCCCGTGATCGCGATGTTGTCCGGCGAATCGACCGCGAACGCTTCGCCGCTGCCCTCGTGCTTCCATTCCTTGATCATGGTCGAAACGCGCGCCGAGACCTCGGTGAATTCGCCGAGGACGTAGCAGAGCGCGTCGATCGCGTGGCCGCCCTGGATGGTGAGCGTGTTCGCGCCGTTTGCCGCCACGCCCTGCCAGATGCGGCCGGGTCCGCGCTCGATAATCGCCTGCCCGACGACGCTCAGGCTGGCCGTCATCACTTTGCCGATGTACCCCTGCGCGATCAGCTCGCGGGCCTGCATGAAGGCGGGGTCGCTGCGCGCCTGGAGGCCGACGAGCGTGCGCACCCCATGCTCGCGCGCGAGACTCGCCATCTCCTCGGCCTCGGCGAGGTTCGCGCCCAGCGGCCATTCGCAGAAGACGTCCTTGCCCGCCTTGATCGCCGGGACCACGAGGTCGCGATGCCAGGGGACGCGCACGGAGACGGCGACGAGGTCGATTTCGGGGTGCGCGACCATCTCGTTGATGTCGTGGAACGCGAGTTCGGAGCCGAACGCCGCCTGCGAAGCGAGCGCGGTCTCTTCGTGCGCCGTGCAGACCGCTTTCAGTTCGAAATCGGGGAGCGCCTTGAGGGCCGGGACGTGCGCGTTCGCACCCCAGCCGCTGCCACCCGGGGTCACCGTAGCGCCGACGATGCCGACGCGAATTTTCTCTGCCATCTGTTGCCTCCAGCCGCGAGCGTAGCGCTCAACCGGCGCGGCTCCTGCTGGGCGACATGATACGCGCAGCCGCTGCGTCGCGATCGGGGCGGGGCTGGGTTCCTGGAGTCTACTGGCACGCACTTCCTTACGGTCGCGCTTCTGTTAGTGGGCGGGCGATGGCTCCTCGGCAATAGGGAGCGAGAGCGTGATGACGAGTCCGCCGCCGGGGCGGGCGTGGCCGTAGATGCTGGCCCCCTGTGCGGCGGCGAGCCGCTGGCAGACGGTCAGCCCCAGGCCGACTCCGGGTGTCTCCCGGCGATGCGCGTCGGCCCGATAGAACGGCTCGAAGAAGCGCTCGATCTCTGCATCGCTCAGCGGCTCGCCTTCGTTCGCGACCGAGACGTTGACCAATCCGGTTGTGCCCTCGACCGAGATCTCGATCACGCCACCCGGCCGTCCATACTTCCGCGCATTGCTGATGAAGTTGCCCACGATCTGTTCGATGAACGCGGCCGCCGCCACAACTGGCGGGAGGCCCGGCGCGATGGTCAGGCGTAGTTCGGGCGAGGGGAAGTGGGCCATTTCGCTTGCGACCTGCGCACGCACCAGGTGCTGCACGAGTACCGGCTCCATATCGATGCCGCCGAGTTCCGAGCGCGCGAGCACCAGCAGGTTATCGACCACGCCGATCAGCCGCGAGAATTCCTCGTGCAACTCCTGGAGGAGTTTGTGCGATTCTTCGGGTGGCAGGTCGGCCACCGTCCCCGCGAGCGCGGCCATCGTGCCGGAGAGGACGACGAGCGGATTCTTGAGCTCATGTGAGACGAGGCCGATGTATTCGTCCTTCGACGCATTCGAAGTTTTGAGCGCCTCGTCGGTGGCGAGCAGCTCGGCGTTGCGGCGCTGCAACTCGACATTCAGGCGGTCCAGCTCGGCCGATTTTCGCTCGCTCTCGTCGCGCGCGGCCTGTTCGAGCTTCCACGCATCGAGGAGCGCACCTTCGAACTGCTGGCGGTTGTTTATGGCGACGAAGGTCGCGAGGTTGACGGCCGAACCCGCAGAAGTATCGCGGATGCCGGAGATGAGCACTGGCAGCTGCTCTCCATTGGACGTCTGCAGCGCGAAGTAAATCTCCGTGACGCGGCCCTCTGCGCGCAACAACGGGAAGAGGTGGGTGTGGTAGAAGATCTTGCCGCCGGGCGGGAAGACGACTTCGATACGCTGAGTCAGTAGCGTCTCGCGCGATACGTTGAGCCATTGCAGGAGCGTCGCGTTGGCGTCGAGGATGGCCCCATCGTCGCCGAAGAGGAGCAGGCCACTCGGCATACGATCGATAAGCGCGGCAATGTTGGGCACGATGCCGCCTCCGCGAGCATCAGGCGAGATAGTCACGCATCACCTGGATGAGTTCGGCCGGATGGCTGAGTTGCGGGCAATGGCCGGTCGCCGCGAGCTTGCGGAATTGCGCGTGCGGGAGCTGCTCGTGGACGAACGCGCCGACGGAATCGGGCGCGATGCTGTCGTCCGTACACTGCAACACGAGGGCCGGGATCGTGAGATCCGGGAGGTCCGCCCGGTTGTCCGCGAAGAAGGTCGCCTCGGCGAAGGTGCGCGCGACTCGCGGGTCGGTCGAACAGAAGACATCGGCGAGTTCTTCGGTCAGTTCCGGGCGTTCCGGGTTCTTCATGACGTTCGCCGCGAGCGCGTGCGCCCAGCCGATGTAGTTGCGGTCCATCAAGTCGAGCAGGCCATCGATATCTTCACGCTTGAAGCCACCGTAGTAGCCGGGCGGTTCGTCGATATAACGTGGCGAAGGGCCGACCAGGATGAGCCGCGAGAAGTGTTCGGGACTGCGGATCGCGGCAAGGATGCCTACCATCGCACTGACCGAATGCCCGACATAGATGGCGTCTTTCAGTTCGAGTTCTGCACAGATGTCGAGCACATCCTGAACGTAGCCTTCGAGTGTGTGGTATTTCACGGGATCGTAGACGCTGGCATCGGAGCGCCCGAGGCCAACGTAGTCGAACAGGACGACCCGGTACTCGTCCTCGAAGGCGGGTGCGACGAGCCGCCACATGCGTTGGTCGCAGCCAAATCCATGCGCGAAGAGCATCGGCTGCGTGCCCCGGCCGGAGACCGTGACGTGGTTTCGCTGGGTGATGCTGGTTGCCATGTGGGCCTTCTCGCGCAGCCGCTCTATCGAGAACGCCTGCGTCCGATATGGTACCAAGTCCGGGAGGGGCGCGCTGTCGCAGCATGCCCTGGGCGATCCGTGGACGACCGCGGCACGCTCTTCTACGCTAGGTGCATGACGACACTGACGGTGCAGGAACTGGATGCGCAGCTCGCGCGTTTGCTCGAAGCGGTGGAACACGGCGACGAGGTGGTCATCGAGCGGCAAGGTGTTCCAGTCGCGCGCCTTGTGCAGGAGCAAGCCCCAGCCCGCCGCGAGATCCGGTTCGGGTTCCTGGCAGACAAGATCACTATCGTTGATCCGAATTGGGACGCGCCAATGAGCGAAGACGAGTTGCGTGAAATATTCGGCGACGACTACGTCGATGGCGAGTAGCCGGCTGCTGCTGGACACAAATGCGCTCATCTGGATTGGAATGGATGTCTCAGGCCTAAGCGCGCGCGCGATCGATGTGCTCACGGACAGCTCTCTGCAATTTCTCGTGAGCCCGATCAGTACCAACGAAATCGCGATCAAGGTCAGCCGGGGTAAACTGCATCTGTCGATTCTCGTCGGTGATTGGGTCCGCGAAACAATGCGTGAACTGGACGCAACGGAACTGCCGCTGACCCATGCGCACGCCAGTCTCATCGAGTTCCTGCCGTGGCACCATCGCGACCCGTTCGACCGGCTCCTCATCGCCCAGGCGCTGGCCGAGGACCTGCGGGTGCTCCGTTCAGACCGCGTGTTCGAAGCCCACGGCGTCGCCCGCGTCTGGTAGGTCGCGAGCACTGCCGTGAATCCGCCCCGTTAGCCGCCGAGGAGCGCTCTTGCGAGGCGGTCACCTTCGGCGAGGGCCTCATCGATCTTGCTGGCGTCGCGGGCGCCGGCCTGGGCCATGTCCGGGCGGCCGCCACCGCCACCGCCGGCCGTCTTCGCCACATCGCGCACGAGATTGCCCGAGTGCACGCCCTTCCCGACCACATCCGGCGTGGCCGCAACGAGAAAGGCGGGCTTGCCGTCGATATTCGCGCCAAGAACGACCAGCGCTGACTTGAGCTTCGCGCGCACTCGGTCGGCGACATCCTTGAGGGCGTCGGCGCTGGCGGCGTCGATGCGCGCGACCACGAGGGCCACGCCATCGAGATGCACCGCTTGCTCGACGAGGACGTCGGTGGTCGAGCCGCTACGGGCACGCTCCAGTTCTTCGTTTTGCTTGCGAAGGCGCTCGATCTCGGCCTGGAGACCCTCGATCCGGTCCTCGATCTCGCCGAAACCGGTCGAAAGGCGGTCGGCGATGCGATAGAGCCGCTCCTGCTGGTCGAGCAGGTAGGCCTCGGCGCCAGCGCCAGTAATCGCCTCGATGCGGCGCGTGCCGGCTGCGACCGCCGATTCGCGGAGGATGTGGACGAAGCCGAGGTCGCCCGTGTGGTCGACGTGCGTGCCGCCGCAGAGTTCGGCACTGAAGAGCCCGGCAGCATCGCGAATTTCGACCACGCGCACTTCGTTGCCGTACTTGTCGCCGAAGAATGCGAGCGCGCCACCGGCGACAGCGTCGCGGTAGCCGGTGCGCCGCCACTGCACCTCGAGGTTGTCGCGAATCCGCGAGTTGGCGAGCTGTTCGACCTCGCGCAGGACTGAGCGCGGCGTCTGTTCGAGGTGGGTGTAGTCGAACCGTAGCCGCTCGGGGCCGACGAACGAGCCCTGCTGGCGGACGTGATTGCCGAGAATCTCGCGCAGGGCGGCGTGGAGGATGTGCGTGCCCGTGTGGTTGCGCGCCGCGCCCTTGCGCCACTCGTGGTCGACCGCAGCATCGGCGGTTGTGCCCACGCGCAGTTCGCCTTCGATGACCCGGCCGCGGTGGACGATAGCGCCACTCGTGGCCTGCGTATCTTCGACCTGGAAGCGGCCGGAGGGCGTAGAGATGACGCCGCGGTCGCCGAGCTGGCCGCCGCCTTCGGGGTAGAACGGCGTGGTGCTGAGCACGACTTCGCACTCGTCGCCGGGGCCCGCGACCTCGACCAGGGCGTGGTCGCGAACGATCGCGATGATGCCGGCATCGACATCCATCCGGCCATAGCCGACGAAGTCCGAGTGTTCCTCGCCGAGCGACTGGAGCAGCGGCGAAGCCTCGCCCTTGAAGAACTGGCCGCTCGCGCGCGAAAGTTCGCGTTGCGCTTCGAGGGCGGCTTCGAACCCCTCGCGGTCGAGACTGAACCCGGCGGCGACGCCGATTTCGTCGATCAGTTCGACCGGCATGCCGAAGGTGTCATAGAGAAGGAAGGCTTCGCTGCCGGGGATGACGTTCGCACCGCTGGCCTGGAGCTTCGCGATGAGGTCGTCGAGGCGGCGAATGCCACCCGCGAGCGTGCGGATGAAGCGGCCCTCTTCGGCGTTCAGCGCGCGCTGGATGAACTCGCGATTCTCTTCGAAGTGCGGGTAGGCGCCCTTGAGCTTCTCGATCGCGACGTTCGCGAGGCGGGCGGTGAACGGCTGGGTCACACCAGCCTTTCGCGCGAGGTAGATAGCGCGCCGCAGCACACGGCGGAGCACGTAGCCGCGCCCTTCGTTGCTGGGGACCACGCCATCGGCGATGAGCATAGTGGCCGCGCGGCAGTGTTCGGCCATCGCCCGGACCGTGTAGTCGGGGTGACTCTTACTCGAATTATCGCCGGTGTATTCGACGCCGAGGATGAACGCAGCCTCTTCGAGAATCGGCAGGAAGATGTCGGTTTCGAAGACCGAACGCTTGCCCTGGAGGACCGCCGCGACGCGTTCGAGCCCCGAGCCGGTGTCGATGTTCTGCGCCGGGAGGTCCTCTCGGCTGCCATCCGGCGACTGATAGAGCTGCATGAAGACGAGGTTCCAGATTTCGAGGAAGCGCTCGTCGTAGCCCACGCCGCCGATCGGGTTGCCATCGGCGTCGAGTTGCAGCTGAGCGCTTTCGATGCCGCGCTCGGGGTAGTAGTCGTAGTAGATTTCGCTGTCGGGTCCGCAGGGGCCGCTGCCCCCGGCTGGGAAGCTGAACCAGTAGTTCAGCTCTTCGTCGCGGCGATGGATGTGGTCTTCGGGCATGCCCATGTCGCGCCAGAACCCGTGCGCATCGTCGTCGTCGAGGAACACGGTGACGTGCAGGTTCTCCACCGGGATGCCATAGACCTCCGTGAGCAGCTCCCACGCGTAGGCGATCGCGTCCTTCTTAAAGTAGTCGCCGAAGCTAAAGTTGCCGAGCATTTCGAAGGCGGTGCAGTGACTGAGGTCGCCGACCTCTTCGATGTCCGTCGTCCGGAAGCAGCGTTGCACGGTGGTTGCGCGGCTGGCCGATGCGGGCTCTTCGCCGGAGAACCACGGCTTGAACTGCTGCATCCCTGCGCTGGTGAAGAGCGACGTCGGGTCGCCAATCGGCACGAGCGGCCAGGAACTGAGCTGGACGTGGCCCTTCGACTTGAAGAAGTCGACATAGGCCTGGCGGATTTCGTCGGAGGTGCGGGGCGGATTCGGCATTTGACCGATCGTAGCCGAGATACGAGTGGAGCGGGAGTGGGAGGAACGTTATCAGCGTGCACTGCCATTTCGCAGCATCGAGTTGTACTATCTCGCACATTCCAAACGGAGGATCCGGCAGGTGAGCAATCTCGAAACTATCCAGGCGGTCTACGAAGCGTTCGGCAAGGGTGATATCCCGGCAATCCTTGGGCGACTCGCGCCGGACGTGGAGTGGGAACAGTGGGAGGGAAGAAACACTGCGCAAGCAGCCGGCGTCCCCTGGATGGCGGCTGGGACTGGCCCCGGTGGAGCAATCGCATTCTTCACCGCCGTCGGTTCACTCATGGAATTCAAGTCATTCGAAGTGCTGAACATGCTCGAGGGAGGAAACCAGGTCGCGGTGACCGTGAAACTCGAGGTCGCCATCAACTCGACCGGGAAGACGTTCAAGGAAGAAGAGATCCACATGTGGACGTTCAATGACGCCGGGCAGATCAGCGCGATGCGGCACTATTCGGACACGGCAAAGCACATCGCAGCGGCCGGATTGTAGGGCTGTTGCTCTTTGGGCTTTTGGGCGAAAGGTCGCACACGCCAGATCGCTGTCAACCAGGATAAATCGTGCCTTGGTGTCAATGGCTAACGGCCATCAGCCCGCCTCTAGCCGAACAGCGGCCCACCCGGGTCAATCACCGTGCCATCGATCGCGATGACCGCCGGGCGCTCTTCGCAGTAGCCGTCGTTCTCGCACTTGTCGAAGACGAACGCGCCGCGCTTCTTGTCGAAGTCGATTTTCCAGGTGCCA
>JBBSKE010000089.1:0-10823 GCA_038256595.1 Tepidiformales bacterium
CCGAACTCGACGACGTGACCTACGAACAGGCGTCCGCCTGGATGGACCTCTACGGTCGCGCCATGAATGCGGGCGAAGCGGTGCGCACGATGATCGTGGTGGCGAAGCTCGCCGCCATCCGGGCATCTGCGGAAAAGGCCCAGAAAGACAACGCCGCCGCCGCAGCGCAACTCGCCGACAAGCAGAAGGCAGCCTACGCGGGAGGCGACGAATCCGTCCTGGCCCAGCTCTTCAACTGGTCGACCGCGCTCTACGACTCTGCCCTCGCCGTGGGGCCGCTCATCGAGAATTGCCGCGAAATGGAGGCCACGCTTGCCACCGCCGCCCGGGCTGCGGCTGCCGGGGCCGGCCCGAACGCGGGCCGGGTGAGCGCCTCCTACAAGCTGCCCGAAGCCGGCACAGTGATGCCCATCCTCGAGAAGTTCAACAAGGCGATCGCCGTTTTCCAGCTCGTCCAGATGACCGCCGACCTCCTCGCGACCGGCAAATCCGGCTCGGCGCAGGCTCAGACCCAGGTGAAGGCGATGGTCACCCTCGCCAGCGCGGGCGGCACACTCATCGGCCTCGCCAGCTCCATGAGCATCCAGATCAACCTCTACATCGGCCCGATGACCGACGCCTGCCTCTCGGCGCTGTCGAAGCTCGAGGACGTGGCGAAGAAGGTGAACAAGGACCTCATCGAGAACGGCCAGTACGACCAGGTGAACTGGGACCTCGAGCCGGGCGGGCGGGCGGTGTTCGACTTCATGCGCCTCGTCATGGCCGCTCCGAACGCGGAGGGCATCCCCCAGCCGATTCCCGCCTTCGTCCAGACCTACTTCGTCGACAACCGCGAGGACATCAGTGCCGGCGCAGCGGGCGGCAAGGAAGGCGACGAAGTGCCGACCACCGGCTTCTGGTTCTGGCGCAGTCTCGACGAGGCGAAGATCGCGAAGTGGCTCTTCGGCCACCGCTCGAACCTCTGGGCCATCTTCTACGGCAGCGCCCAGCCGGGGGCGAACAACTAAACGGCCTACGGGAGCGGCGTGACAAAGACCCAGCGGCGTTCCTCTTCGTATTCGAGCACGCCGCCACGTTGCGCCGCTTCGCGCAGGCGGGCCGTGTAATCCACCGCGTAGATACCGTTCGGGTTGAGCGCGAACGCAGTATCGATGACCGCCTCTATCTCCTCGGGCGGACGTTCGAGACCGATTTTCGCGGTCGCGAGTGCGATGGCGTCGTCGAAATTGAGCGAATATTCGTCGCCGAGCTTCGTGAGCACGGATTCGGCGCGTTCGAGGCTCGAAATGTCGCCCGAAACGCCCGCAGCGAGCCACGCCCGCCCCTCGCGCGAACGGTAATCGCGCGCAATCGGCAGGAGGTTGTGGGCGCGCTCGTAGTGCTCGGCCGCAGCCGCGAAATTGCCGCTCGCGTAGTCGTCCCAGCCCTCGTCGGCTTCGAGGTCGGCAACCGGCATGAGAATCGCCACCGCGAGCGCCGGGACCGCAACCACCGAAGCGAAAGCAGCCTTCGGGAGGAGCCAGGCCCGAGTTCGCTCGACCGCCGCTTCGGTCACTGGCGACTCAGACGGGCGGGACGCCAGCCAGCCGAGCAGCAGCCAGAAAATCGCGTGCCCGGCGATCGAGAGCGGGTTCGCGAGCGTCATCGCGCCATAGGCGAGCATCCCCGCCCAGGTGACCGCGAGCGAGGGGTCCGCGCTGCCGAGCCCGCCGCGCAGGGACACCCAGCCACAGGCGAGAAGCAGCGCCAGGAGCGCAACGATTCCCGGGAGGCCGAGGTTCGCGGCGGTGTCCAGCGGCCAGTTGTGCGAACTCTGCACGCCAAGGTCGTACTGCTCGAAGGTTCCCGTGAGGCCCGCTGGGCGATGCTCCGCGAAGGCGAGGAGGAGCCCATCCGGGCCGGCGCCCGTGATGGGGTTCGCCGTGATCGCCGGGATGGTGCCTTTGACCAGCGAGACGCGGGTCGAGCCGCTGCTATCGCTGCCTTCGAGCCCCGAACGCACCCGACCCGCCGGTGCACTCGCCCCTGCGCCCAGGCCGGAGCTGAGCAGCCCGCCGGCCAGCATGCCGCCGACCACGACCGCACTGAGGACGCCAGTCCGCCGTCCCGGGGTTCGCACGAGCAGGCAGAGCGCCGGCACCAGCAACGCGAAGGCGGCCATCGCCACGATCCCGGTGCGGCTTTCAGACTCGAGCACGATCAGCGTCACGGACCCGGCGACGAGGCCGAGGACGACCGGCCCGGCACGCCGTTTCGCGAGGAAGGCGCCCCCGAACGCGAGCGTCACCATCGCGTAGGAGGCGAGTTCGTTCGCATTCCCGATGGTGCCAATCGCCCGCACTGTCGTGTCGATCCACCACTCGACCGGGTCGTTCCCGGTGGACTGGACGATGGTGTAGATGGTCGCTGCGGTGAGTCCCACGAGGCCGAAGATCGCAAGTTTCTGGAAGCTCCCCGGCCGCCGCGCGAGATGCGACCCGGCGACGAAGAGCACCGCGTAGCAGGCGAAGGTGAGCGCCCCCTGGCGGTACTGGTAGACGCCGAGCAGGCTGCCCCGCGGGTCGATCCCGGCCGCCCACGCGACTAACGTCCACCCACAGAACGCGAAGAACGCCCAGCGCACAACCCGGTTCGTCGGCAGCACACTTCCGCGCGCGAAGAGCAGCCCTGGGAGCAGGATTGCGCCGCACGTGCCGATCAGCAGCGCCTGCTTGGGGAGCGTGAAGTCGTCATAAAGTCGCGCGTCGAAGACCGCCGGGACGAGCGCCAGGACGATGGCAACGCCCAGCAGTACGGGGTCGGCGAACGTGGCTCTGGCCCGGGACAGCCACTGTCCACCTGTTTTGCTCACACAGGAATCGTACGGGCTGGTGTTTCCGGGCGCGAAATCCAGATAACATCGCGGTAATGACCACCCCACCGGTTCGTGTCGCTATCCTCGGTTCGACGGGCTCTATTGGCCGCCAGAGCCTCGACGTCATCCGCCAGCTCCCCGGCCGCTACGAAGTTGTCGCGCTCGCCGCCGGTCGAAACACGGAGCTGCTCGCCCGCCAGGTCGCCGAGGTTCGCCCGAAATACGTCTTCGCCGAAGCTGCGTCGTCAGACCTCGATGCCGCCATCGAATCCGTCCACGCGCAGGTGATGCCGACCGACGAGATGGCGATCGCCGAGGATGTCGATATCGTCCTCGTTGGCACCGCCGGGGCTGCCGGGCTGATGCCGACCCTTCGAGCGCTCGAGATTGGGCGCCCCGTCGCCATCGCGAACAAGGAAGTCTTGGTCATGGCCGGGCACATCGTGCGCGCGGCAATGCTTCGTGGAGGTGGTGAACTGCGGCCGGTCGATAGCGAGCATTCGGCCATCTGGCAGTGCCTCTGGGGCGAAGAGCACCACGAGATCCGGCGCATTCTCCTGACCGCCAGCGGCGGCGCATTTCGCGACCTCGACATCTCCGCGCTGGCCGCCGTGACCCCTGAACAGGCACTTAACCACCCGACATGGAACATGGGTTCGAAGATCACCATTGATAGTGCGTCTCTCATGAACAAGGGTATGGAGACGATCGAAGCGATGTGGCTCTTTGATGTACCGATGGACAAAGTCGAAGTCGTGCTGCACCGGGAGTCAATTGTGCATTCACTCGTAGAATTCAGCGATGGGAGCATCAAGGCGCAGCTTGGCGTGCCGGATATGCGCCTGCCCATTCAGTGCGCGCTCGCCTACCCGGAGCGGATGCCGACACCGACCGCGCCGCTGCTCGATGTTGCCGGCCTCGGCACACTCCACTTCGGCCGCCCGGACATCGCCCGCTTCCCCTGCCTGCGCCTTGCTATCGAAGCCGGGACCGCTGGGGGCACAATGCCGGCCGTCATGGCCGCCGCCGATGAGGTCGCCGTCGAACGCTTCATGCGCCACGAGATTGGATTTCTCGACATTCCTGCCGTAATAGAAGAGGTGATGGAGCGTCACGTGAATATTCCCGCCCCGGATCTTGAAACGGTGCTCGACGCCGATGGCTGGGCCCGCCGCGAAGCCGCCATCGCACGCAGCGGTGCCTCTGTATGAACGTGCTCGAAATCATCCCAACAGGTGCGCAGGGCGTCATCGCCTTCGTCGTCATCCTGCTCGCGCTCGTCATCATCCACGAATTCGGGCACTTCCTCGCGGCCAAGGCATTCAATATCAAGGTGCTCGAATTCGGAATCGGCTTCCCGCCCAAGGCGAAGAGCTTCACCTACGGCGAAACCGAATACTCGCTGAACTGGCTGCCGATCGGCGGTTTCGTTCGCCTGCTTGGCGAAGAAGACCCCTCGGACCCGCGTTCCCTCGCCGCCGCATCGCGTGGCAAGCGCCTCGCGGTCATGTTCGCGGGCGTCTTCATGAACCTCGTGCTCGCGATCGTGCTCATGTCCGTCGGGTACATGATCCCGCGCGAACGTTCGCTTTCGCTCGCCCAGGTGAACGAAGTGGCGACCGATTCGCCGGCCTACTGCGCCGACATTCGCGGCGAAATGCGCGACGGCACCGCCCCGACCTCGGGCCTCAACCCCGGTTCGCAGACGGCCAAGACTGAGCGCTGCTCCACCCTCTACGGCAGCCGCACCGCCCAGGGCCTCCTCCCCGGCGACCTCATCATGGAAGTCGAAGGGCGGGACGTGAAGAACACGTCCGAACTCATCTTCGCGAACCGGCTCAACCTTGGCGAGACGCAGGAGTGGACCATCAGCCGCGGCGGCTCGACGCTCACTGCGCTGGTCTATGCGCGCTGGCACCCGCCGGCCGGCGAGGGCCCGACCGGCATCCGCGTCGGCGCCCCCTCGACCTGCACGGACATCGACGACGAGGGCAACCCCACCGGCTGCCAGCTCCTCTACCCGTACACTGAGAATCAGCAGTACAACCCGATTGTGGCCTTCGCCAAGGGCTCCCAGGCGCTCTGGGACACGATCATCCTCACGAAGAACGAAATTCGCGTGCGCGTCGGAGGTGGCGGTGGCGGCGGCGTATCCGACGACCAGCCAGCCTTCAGCGGCCCCGTCGGCATCGCCAGCCAGACCAGCGACCTCGTCAGCGAGCAAGGTTGGCGGCCGCTGATCGAACTGGCGGCGCTGCTCAGCCTCAACCTCGCGTTCTTCAACGTGCTGCCGATTCCGATGCTCGATGGCGGCCGGATCATGTTCGTGCTCATCGAAATCGCTCGCGGCGGGAAACGCATCGCCCCCGAACGCGAGGGCATGGTCCACCTCGTCGGCTTCGCGCTGATGATGGCGGGCGTGATAGTCGTGACCTGGTTCGATATCGCCCGGCTGGTCTCGTAGGCCCCGGATGAGTGCCCGCTGATGCTGTTCACGCTCATCTTCGGGACGATTTTCGTGGTTGGCTGGAGCCTCTGCGGGCTCCTGCCGTGGCTGGCGGCCTCGGTCCTCAGCCGCGGGAACGCCGGTCTCTCGACCCTGCCACTCTGCATCTTTGCGGCGAACGTGGCCGCCCTCGCCGTGCCAACGCTCGGCGCCGACGGGATGGGTGGCTTTCTCGCGAGCTTCGCAGTCGCACTGGCCGCCTCGGCTGCGCTCCTGCTGGTGCGAAGATTCGCCCTCGGTGCGCCCACGGCTGCCTGAAGATCGGCGGGATAACAGAAGCGCTCGCGCCGAAGCGGGTGCGTGCCAGCGTGACCCAGCACCCAATTTCGCAGCGGCACGAGCCAGCCGGCACCAACAGCGGCTGCTATTAGCTCAGGTCGGGCACCGGTGGCGCGGGCTGCGTGCGGTCCCACTCGTGGAAGGCGCGCGTCTCCGTTGCCTTCACGAGCGGCGGGCGCAGGGCGATGAGGCGCGCACCTTCCGGCGTCTTGTAGAGGTCAGCGAAGAGCTGGCGGCACTCCTCCTCGGTATTGTGGACCGTGACCCAGAGCGCCACATCCTGGCCGTCGGCCTCCTTGAACTTGTACGGCCCGCCCGCACGGATGACGTCGGCGCCGTCCCAGAGCGTCACGATCTCCTTCGCCCACTCCCAGTATTCGTCGAATTTGCCCCCGTTCAAAGTCACTCGCACCGTGCGCAGATACATGTTTCGCTGCCTTCTCCCGCGTGCCTCGCGGGTCTGTATTTGGTGCCGCCCCGTCGTCAGTAACGCGACCGCCTCAGGGAGCGTGACCGCCGCCCGGAGTTTGCCGCCCAATGGCCACGAGGCTGTAGTCACCGACATGCCTCGCGAGTTCGTGTTGAGGTGCCGCCCCGTCGTCAGTAACGCGACCGCCTAAGGGAGCGTGCCCGCCGCCCCGGAGCTGCCGCCCAATGCTGACCAGGCAGTAAGCCCAGCCCCGAACCATCGCCCTAGTGCCGGAAGTGCCGCGTGCTCGTGAAGACCATCGCCACGCCGTACTTATTGCAGCAGTCTATGCCGTCCTGGTCGCGCAGGCTCCCGCCAGGCTGGATGATCGCCGCGACCCCCGCCTGGCAGGCTTTCTCGATCGAATCACCCCAGGCGAACGGGAAGAAGGCGTCACTCGCGAGCGAGGCGCCGCGCACCTCCTCGCCCGACTTTTCCATGGCGATTTCGACGCTCTTCACGCGGTTCGGCTGGCCGCTGCCCATGCCGAGCAGCCGCCCATCGCGAGAGATGGTGATGGCGTTGCTCTTCACGTGCTTCACGCAGCGCCAGGCGAACTTCAGGTCCGCGAGCTGTTCGGGGGTCGGCGCGGTCTCCGTGACCACCTTCAGTTCGATGTCGTCCGGGCCACGGTCGTCGGCGTCCTGCACGAGCCAGCCGCCGCCCACCTGGCGGTAGGTCCGGCCGCCCTTGCCGCGTGGCTGGGCTTCGAGGATGCGCAGGTCCTTCGACTTACCCTTGAGCAAAGCGAGGCCATCCGCCGTGTACGAGGGCGCGATGACGATCTCGTAGAACATCCGCGTCGTGCCGTCGTTCGGGCTGCGGAACTCGCGAATCTCGCGGGCGAGCGCTTCGTCCACTTCGCGGTTGAAGGCGACAATGCCGCCGAACGCGCTGGTGGCATCGGCGCGAACGGCCAGGCGATACGCCTCGAGCATGTCCTCGCGCGTGGCCACCCCGCAGGGATTCGTGTGCTTCACGACCACGGAGGAAGGGTCCGGGAAGTCGTGCACGCAGTTCCATGCGGCGTCGGCATCGAGATAGTTGTTGTAGGACATCTCCTTGCCGTGGTGCAGCACCGCGGTCGCAATCCCACCGCGCGAGAACTCGGCCAGCGAGCGGTCGCGATAGAAGGCGGCGCCCTGGTGGGGGTTTTCGCCATAACGCAGGCCTGATGCGAGTTCGAGCGGCAGCGTCAGCGCAGGCGGCATCTCGCCCGGGTGGTCCTGCTCCCAGAGCCACTCGGCGACCTGCGCGTCATAACTCGAGCAATGTTGGAAGGCGGCGCGGGCGAAATCGCGGCGCACCTGCGGGGTCAGCGAGTCGTTCGCAATCGCCTCGAGGATCGCCGGGTACTCCGTCGGGCTGGTCACCACGAGCACGTCCGGGTGGTTCTTCGCCGCCGCCCGCAGCATCGCCGGCCCGCCGATGTCGATATTTTCGACGCCGTCTTCGAACTGCACGCCGGGCTTCGTCACGGTCGCCTCGAAGGGGTAGAGGTTGCAGACGACCATGTCGATCGGCCCGATGTTGTGCTCGGCGATGGCCGCCATGTGCTCTGGCAGGCCCCGCCGCGCGAGAATGCCGCCGTGGACGCCTGGGTGGAGCGTCTTTACGCGCCCATCGAGCATCTCGGGGAAATTCGTGATGTCCTCGACCTTCGTGACCGGGATGCCGGCCTTTTGCACGGTGGCGAAGGTGCCGCCGGTCGAAACGAGTTCCCAGCCGAGGTCAACGAGACCCCGGGCGAACGTTTCGATGCCAGATTTGTCGTAAACCGCGAGCAGCGCACGCATAGGAAGAGCCCTCCGTGAAGTGTTGGGGACCCGGCAGGTTGAACCTGTGAGTCCGGTGGCTTCCGTGGGCCCAGGCGAGCGGCCGTCGTGTTGTGTGTGCCGGGCTCCCCCGCGGTTCTCCGCGTTTCGCCAGTTACCCGTCCCCCGAGTTTACTACACTCGCTCCCAGTGGAAACGGTCGTGGAAGCGGAGCAGCGCCTTCAGCATCGGCCCGCCGACAATGCCGATCACGACCGCGTTGCAGACGCTGCGCATCAGGTCCCAGCCGAAGCTCGTGAGCAGGTAGAAGTTCCAGTAGCGGCGCAGCGCTTCCTGCAGCCCGAGACCCGGCTGGTAGGAGATATCCGGGCCGCTGACCCAGAACGGCCAGAACCAGAGATTCGTGATCGCCCCGAAAATGATTCCCCAGAGTATGCCGAAACTGACGACGAGCCAGACCTCGCCCCGCCCGCCGATCCCGGCGCGCAGGGCGATGGGCCGAAGCATTCCTGCCGAGAGCCCCATCCAGGCGCTCGCGAACACCTGGAACGGCAGCCACGGCCCGATTCCGCCAGTCACGAGCGCGCTCATAAAGAACGAAATCGCCCCCAGCAGGAACCCCAGCCGCGGTCCGAAGGCATAGCCGCCGAGGATGACCAGGAAGAAATAGAGGTTCGCGCCAGCCGGCAGCGTAATCGTGCGCAGTGCCGCGGCTAGCGCCGAGAGCACCCCGAGCGCCGCCAGCGACTTGCTGTTGAGGCCGCCTTCGGTGAGCGTCGCCACCACGAGCACCATGCAGAGCGCCGCCACGAGCGCGACCACCAGCGGGCCATCGGTGTTGTGCATGAACCAGTTGCTATCGGCCTCCGTTGTGCCCGCGAAGATGAACGGGTGCAGGTAGGCGACGATCCCGACGATGTTGAGCAACAGGAAGGTCAGGTCGCTCGCTGAAGGAACGCGGAGGCGCCACGTGCGGCCGGCCGGGAGGGCGATGGTCATGTTCTCCTCCCGCGCACGACAGCGACGCCAATCGCCGCGACCAGGACCGCCGCGATGGCTCCGAATGCGACGAGGTTGGCCGTGTTCGAACCGTCGCCGTCGTTGTTCGAAGCAACGACGGCCGTCTGGCGCGGCGCGAACGAGGGCGATGCAACCGCCGATCCTGGTGGCGCGCTGGCAGTCGGCGAACCCGTCGTCGAACTGGTAGCGGGGCTGCTGGTGCCGCTGGCCGCGCTCGTCCCGGTCGAATCGGCGGTCGTCGAAGCGGTTCCCTCGGCGGTCAAAGTCGAAGTCGTAGCCGCCGAAGCAGCCGCAGTAATCGTGACCAGCGGCGTTGTCCCGGGTGTAGATGTCGCGGGCGCGCTCGTCGCGGGGATGTTCGTGCTCGCGGGTGGACTTGTGGGCGCGCTGGTTGGCGGCGGGATGGTAGCCGCGGGAGGCACGAGCGTCGCGGTCGGCGGTTCGGACTGGCTGCCGCGCGGCGCGTGCCCGCAGACCTGCTCGAACGAAATCGAGCCCGGCGCCGGCGCCGAGTTCGCTCCACCTGGTCCCCATCGCCACGCCTGCATGTCCCCATCCTTCGACCGCGCGCCCTGGAACCCGTTCGCCGCGTAAACCCAGTTGGAGCCGTACCGCTGGTTGAAAAACGACCAGTAGGTGCAGCTTGAGCTGCCGGATTTGCACTCGCAGGTGCAACTGTCGAACGAGCCGCTGTGCTGGCAGCCGGTGCCATCAATTGAGCAGACGAGGCCGCTGAACTGGTTCACGTTCAACCCGACCTGCGCCATCATCTGCTGGCCGCTGATGTCCGAGCCGTCGAAAGCGACGCAGTAGGTCACGACCTCGCCGTTGCCGAAATCGACCACGAGGCCGGCCTCGCCCTCGGCGTTCGCGACCGAATTCGCCGCGAAAAGAGCGAGAAGGAGCGCGAGCAGCATCGCAGCCGGGCGGAAGGCGGTGGTCTTCGTCATGCGAGCGACACCTCTGACAGCGTGATTGCGCCGGCGACGAGCCGCGCGACCTGCGTTGGCCGTGGTCCGCACGAGCCGAACGCCTGCCGCGCCGGGAGGTCGAAAGCGGTTTCGCCGGCGACTAGGCCGATCGCGCGGGTCGCGTACTGGGCGGCCGATTCCATGTCGTGGGTCGAAACAACCACGGCGCCGCCATGCGCCGCATGCTCGCGGAAGCGCTCGGCGAGCCACGTCTTGGTCGCGAGGTCGGCCCCGCGCGTCGGTTCGTCCAGTAGCCAAACTGGCGGTTCGTGGGCGAGCATCGCGGCAATCGCGACCCGCTGCTGCTGGCCGACGCTCAGGTCGCGCGGATGCCGCCCGGCGAGCTCTCCGATCCGCCAGCGGTCGAGCACGCGCCCGACGTCTGCGCTGGTCGCGGGGAGCTTCCGCAGGCGCAGACTCTCGCGCAGCTCGTCAGCCACGGTGTCGCGATAGAGGGCGATGGCCGGGTCCTGCGGCACCATGGCGGCAAAATTCGTGCGCGCCGCGGTGCTGTCCGGGGCGATGGCGCGTCGAAACCTGACCTCGCCCGTAGCCGAAGAGATAAGCCCGCAGATGGCGCGCATGAGGGTGGTCTTGCCGCTCCCGTTCGCGCCGGTGAGAGCGACAATCTCGCCCTGCCGCAGCACGAGATTCGTGCCCGAAAGCACGCGCTTGCCGTCATAGGCGATGGTCATCCCTTCGACCGCGAGCAATTCGTCCCCGGGTGCGGGAACTTCCGGGACGGTCACACGGAGCCGTGCGCGCAGGCCAGGCACCGCGTCAATCGCACTCAGAGCCGCCGCTACCTCCATCGGCACCGGCTCGAGCCCGAGTGCGCGGCAGAGGCGGCTTACCGGCGGCGCGTTGAGTAAGGTGGCCGCGGCTTCGGTGGGTGTCATCTGGCGAACCACTCCGGCGGTCACTTCGAGCACAAGATCGGCGACCGGGA
>JBBSKE010000090.1:0-10622 GCA_038256595.1 Tepidiformales bacterium
CGAGACCTTGGACGCGAGCAACAGCCGGAGCCGGGCTCGCGTCTTCGCCTCGTCTTCGGTGATGACCTTCAGGCTGGAGTCATTCTGCTGCTTGAAGGCGTCGTTGAAGGCGTGGAAAGCGCTCGCCAGCGACATCGCAAAGTGCGGCAGGAATTGCGGCTCGAGGTTCGCGGCGCACTGCTCGATGACGTCGGGGAGCTGCATCATCTCTCGCACGAGGGCGAGTTCGTGCGGCTCGGTCAGGAGCGTGACATCGCCGCCTTCGGGCGTGAATCCCTGCTCCTTCGCGCGCTCGATCATGCTGGCGATGCGGGCGTGGGCGTACTGCACATAAAAGACAGGGTTGTCGCTCGACCGCTTGATAGCGAGGTCGATATCGAACTCCATCTGTGCGCCGGGCGAGCGCAGCAGGAAGAAGAAGCGAGCGGCATCGGCGCCGACCTCTTCGATTAGCTCATCGAGGGTGATAATCTCGCCGTTCCGCTTCGAGAGCTTCACCACTTCGCCGCCGCGTTTGAGGGTGACGAGCTGATAGAGCAGCACGTGGAGCGCATCCGGGTCCGCGCCCACGGCCTTCGTCGCGGTTTTCAGGCGGCTGACGTGGCCGTGGTGGTCCGCACCCCAGACATCGATGACGAGCGAGAACCCGCGGCGAATGAACTTGTCATAGTGGTAGGCGATGTCGCTGCCGTAGTAGGTCGGGCGTCCGTCGGAGCGAACGACGACGTTGTCCTTGTCTTCGCCCAGTTCGGAGCTGTTGAACCAGAGGGCGCCCTCGCGCTCGGCGAGGTACTCGCGTTCGCGCAGTACGTTGATCGCGGTCGAATAAATGCTGGGGTCGTTATCGTAAAGCGACTTCTCGCTGAACCACTCGTCGTAGCGCACACCGAACGCTTCGAGCGAGGCGCGAATGTTGCGAATCATCAATTCGATGCCGAGCGGGCCGAGGTCGAGCGGGGTGGGCTCGCCGGGCGGCCGGAGGAACTTCTCGCCGGCTTCGTCGCGCACGAGCTTCGCCAGGTCGACCATGTATTCGCCCGGGTAGCCATCCTTCGGGACCTGCACTTCGCGGCCGAAGAGCTGCTGATAGCGCGCATAGAGGGTTTCGCCGAAGGCATCGATCTGGGTGCCAGCATCGTTGACGTAATATTCGCGCTCGACCTCGTAACCGGCTGCTTCGAGCACCGCGGCGAGGGTGTCGCCAATCGCCGCGCCGCGACCGTTACCGACGTGCAGCGGGCCCGTTGGGTTGGCGGAGACGAATTCGACCTGCGCCTTCTTGCCAGCGCCGAGAGTGATATCGCCATAGCCGGCGCCAGCGGCGACTACGTGCTCGACCTGCGACTGGACGAAGCCGTCGGACAGCCGGAAGTTGATGAACCCGGGGCCGGCCAGCGTCGGGACATCGAGGGACGAGTCCGCGGGGAGGTGCTTGAGAATCGCCTCGGCGACCTGGCGCGGAGGGCGCATGGCGGCGCGAGCCATCCGCATCGCGACGGTGCTGGCGAAGTCGCCGTTTGCGTTGTCCTTTGGCCGTTCGATCAGGCCGCTGGGGATGGCGACATCGGGGAGGTCGCCGGCAGCGATAGCCCCCTGGATGGCAGTGCCAACAAGTCCTTCGAGGTGCGCGCGAATGTTGCGAGTGTCGGGCATGCGGATGTTGTCCCGTGGTGGTAAGAGTTCTCGCAGCGTCGCCGCGAACATCTAGCCTATCGAATTCCTGCGGGGGGGAATAGCGCCGTAACTCGACTACCGTTCGCTAAAGGGAAACTGGTTGCGCCGGGCGAGTTCGGAAACCTGCTGGACGGCGTCTTCCGCCTTCGAAATCACGTCGGCGGGGTACCCGAAGCGCTCGCGGTGGGCGATGAACTCGTCTGAATCGAGCAATTCGATGCAGCCGTTCGGCCGGACCGCCACGTCGAGGTCGAGGTCGACGTAGGTGAGTTCGCAACCGCTGAAAATCGGCGGCGTCGTGATGTTGCAGTACCAGAGGGCGAGGTTGCAGCCGGGCCGCGAGAGCCGGAAGACGTTGAACCAGCGATCACGCCAGAAATAGACCTTCGAATCGTAAGGGCTGCGAAATTCGCCGCGACTCGTGAAGATCGGCGTGCGCGCGCGATAACTTGCGACAAGTAGATTGCCGTTATCGGCTTCGACGGTGAAGGGCTGAATCCAGTGCGCGGTGCCATCGTATTTCGTTGCCCGCAGCAGAAAGCGAGAGCCTGTGGTTGCCGTTGCGTACGCTTCCATCACCCGATGATACACGCGACCACGGCAATCTATTGTTCTTTACGTGAAGTTGGGGTCAAAACGGTGTGTCTTGTGTATTCGTCGTAGGATAAATCGCATACGCACATGATCGGAAGGTTAACGGCGAGCACTTCCGGACGAATCTCTGGCGGGGTTAGTCGTTTGCGAGCACGATCCCGAAAATGATGCCGCCAACCGCAGCGACGAGGCCGAGGACCGTCGCGAACAGCACGGTACCGAAGGAGAAATCGGCCACGATTTCCTGGTGTGTGGGGGCAACGTTCGGGTCGAGTTCGGCGCCGTGATGGTCTGACATGCGTGGTGCTCCCGTTAAGGTATGCGGCCATTTTCGCCCGGTTCGCCGATTCGCGCACCCGGGCGTACGATTTCGCGGAAATGCCGACGAATGAACGCCGCCGCAAACAGCTCGTGACGAAGACAATCACGGTCCCGGGCAACCTCATTATCGCCTGCACCGAGTTCAATGGCGGGCTTTATTTCGAATCGCACGAATCGCTCGAGGAGATCTGGCAGGAAGAGCAGGGCGAGGTCCGCGATCTCTATAAGGGAATCATCCAGGTCGCTGCCGCGTTCGTGCACATCACCCGCGAGAACTGCAATGGAGCGCGCCGTCTCCTTGGGACCGCTATCGGCTACATGGAGCCATATCGCGCGGACCCAACGGTGCTCGGCATCGATGTCGAAGCGTTCTGCCAGGCGGCCGAGCGCTGCCTCGCCGAGGTGCAACGCCTCTGCCCCGACGGCCGACTGGGCGAGTTCGATTACTCGCTCGTGCCCGTCCTCAGCTTCGACGCGGAAGCCCTGCGAGCGGACGCGGTGCGCTGGGACGCCTGGGGTTTCGCGCCAACGGGTGACGCCCTCCCCATGGAGATAGACGTCATCGAGTGAGATGCTGCGGCCAGGAGATGCTCGCCCTGCGTTTCCCGCTGCGAATTTCCCGAACGTGACCGCTTCGTCACACCTTTGAGGGACGATTTTGACAATTCGTCTGCTAACCTCGATCGCATTACAGGATTGCTGAGAACGCCTGGCGGGCGTGCCCCGGTCACTGACACGACCGTAGGGCGAGCGAAGAGAAGGAGCATCAATTTGGCTAGTGCATCCCCGAATGGCTTGCAGGTCTCGGACGTCGCGATTGGCGACGTCGTCATCGAGGCACACGACGTGCAGAAGACCTACGACGCAGGGTCAATCACCGTCTACGCGCTTCGTGGCGTAAGCCTCCAGGTGCGGCGCGGCGAGATGGTGGCGATCATGGGCCCATCCGGTTGTGGTAAGACGACCCTTTTGAACAGCCTCTCGGGCCTCGACGATTTCGATAGCGGCTCCGTCATGATTAACGGGCAGGATATTACCCGGATGTCGGACAACAAGAAGACCGACTTTCGGGCCCGCCAGATGGGCTTCATCTTCCAGACGTACAACCTGCTGCCGGTGCTGACATCGGCAGAGAATGTCGAATTGCCGCTTATTGTCTCTGGCACGAAGCCGTCCGAAGCGCGAAAACTCGCGATCCAGTCGCTCGCCAAGGTCAACCTCGCTGAAAAGGCGAACCAGCGGCCGAACCAGCTCTCCGGTGGTCAGCGCCAGCGCGTCACAATTGCGCGCTCAATTGTCAATCGACCGGCGATCATGTGGGCCGACGAACCGACTGGTGCGCTGGACTCGAAGACAGCGAACGAAATCATGGATCTGCTCGTCGAACTCAACCGCGCAGAGAACCAGACCACCGTCATGGTAACCCACGATGCCTCGATTGCCGCTCGTTGCCACCGTACCATTCACATGGCCGACGGGGTCATCGTGAACGAACAAACTCAGGCCGAAATGCTTGCCGCCATCGGCGCCGGTCACTAAGGAACAGAACGCGTGAACGAACTCTTTGGCGTATCCATGACCGCGATTGCGCTGGTGTGCCTGGTCATTACTCTGTTGATCTTCGGATTCGTCGGGCTCATCGCCGTGCGAAACCCGGTGATGTTCAAGACCGGCCTGCGCAACATTCCCCGGCGTCCCGCACAGACCACGCTCATCGTCTTTGGCCTGATGCTTTCGACGCTCATCATCACCGCTGCCTTTGGGACTGGCGACACGCTTACTTCCAGTGTGACTTCGGCCGTTTATGGCCAGCTTGGCGAAGCCGACGAGTTGATCCGCTGGGACACCGAAAAGCAGGCGGCGCCCGAAGACCAGCAGGTCATCCCCCAGGAATTCGTGGCTGGCCTGCAGGAAGAGTTCGCGGGCGACGCAGACATCGAAGCGATCATCCCGGCGCTGTACGAGCCAATGCCGCTCTTCAATACCCGGAGCCGGTTGAACGAAGCCGGCGGGTCAATCGCGGGTTACAACCTGGAGGACCTCCAGCCGTTTGGCGGCCTCGTGGACCTCGATGGCAACCAGGTAACGCTCACCGGCAATCAGATTGCCGTCAACGAAGATCTCGCCGAAGAGATCGACGCCCAGGTCGGCGACACGCTGACCGGCTACTTCCGCAGCGACGAAATCTCTCTCGTTGTGGCGGCGATTGTGCCAACGAACGTCTTCGGCGGCGTCAGCGGAGGCATCAATCTTCGCGCCGGCACCGTGAACATCGACTTCCTCCGCGAAGTCGCCGGTAAGCCCGGCGTCTTCGATGCCATCTTCGTTTCCAACGTTGGTGATACACGCAGCGGCCTCGACCGTTCCGATGTCGTCACCGACAAGCTCAACGCCTACCTCGAAGGGTCGCCATACCAGGCTGAGCCGTTCAAGGCCGATAACGTGGAGTTCGCGGAGCTCCTTGGAAACGTTTTCACCACCTTCTTCATCGTCCTTGGCCTCTTTTCGATTGCAGCCGGCGTGCTCCTCATCTTCCTCATCTTTGTGATGCTCGCGGCCGAACGGAAGCCGGAAATGGGCATGGCCCGTGCGGTCGGAGCCAAGCGCAGCCAGATCGTCGAATCGTTCCTCGCCGAGGGCATGGGCTACGACCTCGGAGCCGCTATCGTCGGCCTCATTGCTGGCATGGGCGTCACCTTCCTCATGGTCACGATCATCGAGGCCTACGGTGGCGAAGCGCTCGGCTTGAACCTGGCGGTGACCTTCTCCTGGCGCGGCCTGCTGGTCGCGTTCTGCCTGGGCATCATCACGACCTTCCTGGTCATCTTCATCTCCTCCTGGCGCGCCAGCCGCCTCAACATCGTCTCCGCCATTCGTGACCTGCCCGAATCGAAGCCAATGAACCTCGAAAACTCGACCTGGTTCGGGTTCCTCCGGGCGACACTCAACGCCTTTGCCGCGATTGGTTTCTTCCTCGTGTCGTTCGTGCTCAGCATTCGGTTCCCGTCGATTGCGCCGCTCGCCAGCCTCGGGATGCTCCTGGGGCTCATCGGCCCGTTCTTCTACGTTCTTCGTGGCTCGAACTTCGCAGCGCCGGCGGCCGAACGCGTCCAGGGCGAGCGGATTCCCCTGTGGCCGTTCTTCCTCATCCTGCCCATCCCGTTCTACCTCGCGGCAATGCTGCTTGTGCGCCTCACGCGGGACCGCAAGCCGGCATCGATGCCCATCTACATGCTCATCCTCGGCATCCTCATCCTGCCGGTCGGGTTGGTCGTCGCGGCGCTCCAGGACCGCAAGGCGCCGGTCGCCTGGGCCGTCGGTATCGGCACCATGGCGGCGGCCATCAGTGTCCTCCTCGTGCAGTGGGGCCTCGATTCGAACACCGCGTTCACGTTCCTGCTTGGCGTCTCGTTGATTACCTTCTGGGTGGCACTCGTGCTGCGCTACTTCCAGATCGCCGAGCGGATCGCCTTCACCGTCAGCAGCCTGGCGATCCTCGTGCTCTGGTACATCCCGTCGAAATGGACCGAGAACATCTGGGGGCCGCTTGAGGGCGACATCGAGATGTTCTTCCTCTCCGGCCTCGTGATGATCACGGCCGGCACGTTCGTCATCATTTACAACGCCGACATCTTCCTGCCGCTGATCGCGCGACTCGGGTCTCGCTTCGGCCGGCTCGTGCCCGCGATCAAGACGGGCGTCGCCTACCCGCTGACATCACGCTTCCGGACCGGGATGACGATGGCCATGATCGGCCTGATCATGTTCGCCCTCGTGATGATCTCGGCGCTCAACACCAATTTCGCCAACATTTTCCTCAGCGACGACACCAAGGGCGGCTGGGACGTCCAGGTGAGCGCGAACTCGAATAACCCCATCGCCAACATCCGGGAATCTGCCGAGGAGTCGGGGATCGACGTCTCCCAGATTGTCCACGCCGGCGAAGTACGAGCCGCCTATTCGTTCGAAGCCGAGGTCGAGAATATCGACAACAAGGCCGACGACGACGGCAACGTCAAGCCGTTCCTCCGCTACACGCTGCTAGGCGTCGATGACGGCTTTCTCGATGGCAGCTCGGCCGTGGAGATGCGCTACCGGGCGGAGGGCTATCCCACCGATGCCAGCGTCTGGGAGGCGATGCGAAACGACCCGACGCTCGCAATCGTCCCCTCCGCGATTACCGTTGCGCCAGACCCGTTCGCCGGACCAACAGATGACGTGCTGCAACTCCAGCCCCTCGCCGCGGACTTCGAGCCATTCGAACTCACTGTCCGAAACCCGGAAACGGGCGAGAGCGAGACCCTGACCGTGATTGCCCAGGCGCCCGATGCCACGGGGCTGCTCTGGTTCGGCATCATGTTCGGCAAAGCAACCCTGGAGCAGGTGTTTCCGACGGCGCTCGGCCAGCAGTACTTCATCGCTCTCGAAGATGGGGCCGACAGCCGCGTCTTCGCTCGCGAGCTGGAGGCAGGCCTGCTGACCGCCTCGGTCGATTCGCTGGACAAGCTCCTCGACGACCAGCAATCCGCGCAGTCGGGCTTCCTGCTCGTCTTCCAGGGCTTCATGGGCCTCGGCCTGATCGTCGGAATCGCGGCCCTCGGCGTGGTGGCATCGCGTTCGGTGGTCGAACGCCGCCAGCAGATCGGCATGCTCCGGGCGATCGGCTATCAGCGGTCGATGGTCGCGCTCAGCTTCATCTTCGAATCGAGTTTCATCGCGCTCTCGGGCATCCTGCTCGGGCTCGGGCTGGGACTCTCGCTCGCCTGGGTGCTCTGGACCTCGGGCGACATCGGCGAAGAGGCTGAGGGCTTCACCTTCATTGTCCCGTGGGTGCAGATCGGCGTTATTTCGGCGATTGCGTTCTTCGCCTCGCTGTTCATGACGTTCCTCCCGGCCCGGGCTGCCTCGCGCGTCCCGGTAGCGGAGGCCCTGCGCTACGAGTAGCTGATTCAACTGGTCATTCGCACGGACGGCGGCCAATCTCCCGGGATAGGCCGCCGTCTCCGCGTTCATGCCGCCATGTAATGTTCGCTTTGAGACAGGCCATGCCGCGCTGCGCATCCGCTATCCTTGGCGCAACATTCGCCGCTCCCGGCGACTTCGAGGTGGCAACGTGATCAATCGCGAACGAATCGTAAAAACCCTGCTCGAACTCATTGCGGTTGATTCGCCCTCTGGCGAGGAAGACGCCATCGCCGTCGTCCTCGAGGAGCGGCTGCGAGCGCTTGGCCTCGAAGCCTCGCAGGATTCAGGTGGCAACGTCCTCGCTTACCTCGACGGCGAAGGCGAGCCCATCCTCCTCTCGGCGCACATGGACACGGTCGAACCGGGCCGCGGGATTAAGCCGGTCTTTGATGGCGACGACATCATCCGCAGCGACGGCACGACGATTCTCGGCGCCGACAACAAGGCCGGCTGCGCGGTCATCCTCGAGGTCATCGAATCCGTGCTCGAAGAACACACACCGCACCGACCGATCGAAGTCGCCATCTCTCGCGGAGAAGAGATCGGCCTCGTCGGCGCGCAGGCGATGGACTACGACCGCATCCAGTCGAAGGTCGCGATCGTCATCGATAGCGGCGGCCCGCCCTCCTCGATCCAGGGCCAGGCGCCCTACCACTACGTCTACTCGATCGCGGTGCATGGCAAGTCCGCGCACGCCGGCCTCGAACCGGAAAAAGGCGTCCCCGCGATCAGCATCGCCGCCGAAGCCGTACTCGGAATGCCCCAGGGGCGCGTCGATTTCGAGACCACCGGCAACGTCGGCACCATCCGCGGCGGCCTGGTGCGAAACGCCGTGCCTGACCTCTGCGAAGTCGAAGGCGAAATGCGGAGTATGGAGTTTGAGAAGGTCGAAACGCTGATTTCTTCTGCCCGTCGGCATCTCGAAGAGGTCCAGGAGCGGCACCCGGCAGCGCGCATCGAGAGCAAGTTCCACCTCGGCTATCCGGGCTACAAGCTCGAACCCGGGGACCCCGCCGCGGACCTGCTGTACGGCGTCCTGCGGGAAATGTCGATGGTGCCGGACCCCCACCCGGTTGGCGGCGGCACTGACGGCAACGTCTTCCGCGGTCACGGCATTTCGAGCATCGTGATTGGCCGCGGCGGCTACAACCAGCACACGAAAGAGGAGTATCTCGTGATTCCCGAGATGCTGGATTGCGCGCGCGTCGTCGAATCGGCCGTTCGCGTCCGGTAGTGGCGGGCCGCTGACCTACAGCGGCACGAACACCGAGTCCGGCGGCAGTTGCCCTCCGATGGCAGTCGGAGTTTCGCCGGAAATGCCCGGGATGAGCGCGACCCCGGCACGCGTAAAGAGCGCGAGCCGCTGGAGTTCGCCCTGCGTGAAGGCGATGTCGCCCTGCCGCGTCAGCAGGAGCACGCCCACACCGCCGACCGGTGCGATTGCGGCATGTTCGCAGCCTAGCGCCGCGCGGAAGGCCGGGGGCGCCCACTCTGTACTGCCATGGAAGGTCGCAACCGTCGGCGGAGAGAAGATGGCTCGCGCTGAGCACACTTCGCCGGCCTCGATCTCCGGGATACCCGCGACTGAGGACTGCAGGCGTCCGGTATCGGGCTTCATGCGGAGGAAGAGCGACTGGTTCGCGCGCAAGAACAGGCCAGCACCGACTGCGAGCGCCTCGAGTGCCGCGTCCTCTCCTTCGCTGCCCGCGATTCGAACCAGGGCGTCGCCGAATTCGATGACCGGCACCGTAGTCCCGCCGGGAAGCGGCGCGACCTGGACATCCGGGAGGAATGAGCGGACGGCCCGCGCGATATCGCCTGGAGCTTTGCCTTCGAGGGCGATGTCGTCGACGACCACGCCATCGTGCGCCGAGACGACATCGAGATGGATGATATCGACGCCGTGCGCCGCGAGGGCGGTGCAAATCTGTGAGAGCGCGCCCGGGCGGTTGCGCATCCGGATACGAATTACCTGCTGTTCTGCCATGGAGCCCTCCCCTGCGCGAACTATCGTTTGCGGGCATGGCGGGCTCGTTTCGGGCTTGTTTCGTTCTCGTGAAGCAACCAATTCCGAAGCGCGAAATACGGCGTTCACGCGCAGGAAACCGCTCGTTAAACAGAGCTGGATACGGTAACGAGGTCGAGAGAAGGGCCTCGACACCCGCGTTGCTCCCTCCCCCCTCCGGGAACGCGCACCAAACTGATGGGGCCGCCGTGCCAGGCGGCCCCATCGCTTTGTCTCCAGAGATCTCGTTAGGAGCGCGAGGTGCGGACCCAGCTGCGGTCGCCCCGCGAGGCCATGTCCCGGGCCATGACTCCCAGCTTGTAGCTCACGAACTTCGGCGCCGTCGCCAGGGCTGAGAGATCTTCGCGCGACACCCGTGCGGCGCTCCAGCCGACCACCACGCTGCCGGCGACCAGCGCCACCGGGATGCTCGCGACCAGGGCCGGCGCGCCGCCGAGCAGCAGCAGTCCGCTCGCCGCAACGCTCGTCGAGGCGGAAATGCTCAGCGGCAGGGCGGCCACTTCGAAGGCGCCCGCTGCGGTGGCGAAATCGCGTTCTAGCAGGCGGTCGATGGCGGTCGCCAATGCGTCGCGCATCAACCCCCGCCGGCCTCGCTCCCAGCGGCTATCCTGCACGCGGGCGGCGTCGTAGTCCTCGGCCATGAATCCTTCGACCCAGGCGCCAGGGACGAAGCGAACGGCAACGCCGCGTTTCGCCAGGGCGAGCGAGAAGGCGGCGTCTTCGGTGATCCCGTGCCCGCCGATGCCGTCACGGGCGATGGCCCAGTCGAAGGCCATGCCGTTGCCCTTGAGCGACGTGCCAAGGCCGAGGCGCGATGCTCCGAGGGGACGGCTCCAGTGGCCAAGGGCGAGGGCGAGCCGCCGCAACCTGCCGAGGGGAAGGTCGCTGGCCGGCGCCCGGTAGTAGACCTGCACGGCCTCTGCGCCGTTCGCGATGGCATTCGTGACCTCGCTCGCGAAGTTCGGGGAGACCACGGTATCGGCATCGACTACGGCGACTACGTCCGGCTGGTTCACGCGCATGCCAAGCAGGCGAATGGCGA
>JBBSKE010000091.1:0-10568 GCA_038256595.1 Tepidiformales bacterium
CCGAGCACGTAGATGTCGAGCGAGTAGTCGATATGCGAATACTCGCCGCCGATCGCCCAGTCGGAATCGCCGTGGCCGCGCAGGTCGGGCGCATAGACGCAGTAGCGGTCGGTCAGGGCTGCGGCGACGTTGTCCCAGGAGCGGGCATGGTCGCGTGACCCGTGGATCAGCAGGAGGGGCGGCTTCGCGACGTCGCCATGGCGGACGTAACGCAATTTCAATCGCTGTGAGGTGTACTCGAAAGTCTCGGGAGCCATGCCGCCAGTCTATCGCGGCGCAGCCTACGGGGAGAGACGAAACAATCCTGAAAGGCGGCCGACCGCGTGTTTCGAACTGAAATTGACCGCGCCCCGGGCTTTCCCAATCTCGAATAGGTGCCTTCTATGCCCCGGAACGCGGGCGATACCCGATCCCTCGTGCTCCGAAACTGTGTCGTCTGGGCAATCGTTCCGCAATCGTTGCGACACCTCCACGTAACCTCCAGAAACGAACCTCCCCCACATCGGTTGGCCCGAGTACCGGGTTTCCTGCCGACGAGGAGGGTCTAATGGCTGTCTGGGACGCATTTCTGACGGAACAGGACAAGGAGCACATGAGCTCCTGGGGCAAGGTCGAGATGTCGGGCTTTGGGAAGAAGCCTGCCGTGCTCGTCATCGATGACTACTACTCCGTGCTTGGCCTGGAGCGCGAGCCCATCATGGACTCGATCAAGAAGTGGCCGATGAGCTGTGGTCTTGAGGGCTGGAAGGCCATCGACCAGACGGTCCACCTCATCCGCATGGCGCGCGAAGCCGGCGTCGAAGTGATCTACGCCCGCAGCCTCGATGGCTTCCCCTCCTGGGGCGGCGTCACCGCGAAGCGCGGCCAGGACCAGTCGCTCAGCCATCTCACGCCGGACGAGGCCTCGATGGCCAACGAAATCGTCGCTGAGATTGCGCCCCTCCCGGGCGAGCTGGTCATCGAAAAAGCCGCCGCGAGCGCTTTCCATGGCACTCCGCTGCTCTTCCACCTCGTGAAGCAGGGCATCGACACGCTCATCTGCTGTGGCGAAACCACCAGCGGCTGCGTGCGGGCCACAGTCGTGGACGCGGCCACCTTCCGCTACAGCGTCGGCGTCGTCGAAGAATGCTGTTTCGACCGCACGCAGGCGGCGCACGCGATCAACCTCTTCGATATGCACCAGAAGTACGCCGATGTGATCGACCTCGCAGCCACGGAAGCCTATTTCGCTTCCATCCGCGAGCGCGAACTCGTTACCGCGTAACACCGCAGGGGCGGGACCGAACCGTCGCGGTGGCCGGAGCCGCGACATGCTCTCAGGCCGGTGGCCGGCCAGCTACAACCGAAACGCACTGGAGAAAGACTGACATGCAACGCCGAAACTTCCTTAAGTATTCCGGGACGACTGCCATGGGTGCAGGGGCCATGACCCTCGTCGGCTGCGGTGGCGACGACGACGATGCGCCAGCTTCTGGCGACTCGACCACGGCGCCCGGCGCAGCCACGACTGCGCCGACGATCGCGCCCACGGTCGCCGCGTCTGAACTCGCCGCCAGCCAGGTCCTCCGCACCCGCTTCTACTTCGACCTCCTGCCGGTGGACCCTGCGACGATCTTCGGCATCGAACAGGAAAACACGGCCATTGCCATCTACAACGGCCTCACGAAGTACAGCCCGAAGACGGAACTCGAGGCGGACCTCGCCAGCGGTTGGGAGCAGCCGGATTCCACGACCTGGAACTTCAAGCTCAACACTGGCGTGAAGTGGCAGAAGGACTACGGCGATTTCGTGGCCGCCGATGTGGTGGCCTCCTACAACCGCATCATCCAGGGCAAGGGCACCTACTCCAAGGAATTCGCCCTGGTCGATTCGATCACGGCGATCGACGCGACCACCGTGCAGTTCAAGCTGAAGAAGCCGGACGCGAACTTCGGCCACCAGGTTTCGAACTATCACCAGGGCTCCGTCGCGAACGTGAAGGCGATCGAGAAGCTCGGCGCTGATTACGGCCTCAACGCTATCGGCACCGGTCCGTTCATCCTCTCGAACGTGAAGCCGGGCCAGGGCTTCGACCTCCTGCGCAACGACGCCTACTTCAAGGGCAAGCCCACGCTCGAAAAGATCGAGATGCGCACGATTGCGGACAACAACACCGCAGCCATCGCTATCAAGAACAGCGAACTCGATGTCGTCATGGCCCTGCGCAGCGAACCTTCGCTCGACCAGGCGACCGACCCGAATATCGCCTTCTCAATTGGCGATGAATGGGGCGTCAACCTCTGGATCTTCAATACGACCACGAAGTCGCTTGGTGACCCGCGCGTTCGCCAGGCCCTCGCCTATGCGGTGGACCTCCCGTCTTCGATCAAGGCGACAGCGCCGCGGCTCCAGAAGGTCGCCGACAATATCGTCCCGACGTGGATCCCGGAGTATTCCGCTGACGTGCCGAAGTACGCGCCGGATCCGAAGAAGGCGAAGGATCTGCTCTCTGCCGCAGGGGTCGCCGATGGCGTCACGGTGAAGTACATGAGCCTCGGCAACCCGAGCGAGTTCCTCACGCTCGTCCAGGCATCGCTCGCCGGGGTCGGGATCAAGATGGAATTTGAAATCGCCGACCGCGCGCAGTTCAACCAGCGCCGTGTCAGTGGCGACCACGAGATCACCGGCCGCGGCTACCCGTCCGCGAACATCGACTCGATCCTCTTCAACTACCTCCACCCGGACAACTTCCCGCCGAACGGCTTCAACGGCTCGCGTTACAACAACCCGGACGTGGTCGCGAAGATGGAAGCCGCCCGCAGCGAACTCGACAAGACGAAGCGCATGTCCACCTACGCCGAGATCCAGAAGCAGGTCATGACGGACCTTCCCTACCTGCCGACGAACGCCTCGAACGAGTACTGGGCCTACCGCAAGAACGTCAAGGGTCTCGGCGTCAACCGCATGCCCCAGGGCAACTGGTTCGACCTTCAGATCGCGAAGTCCTAACACCTGCCCAGCGGGGGACGTGAGCGGTTCACGTCCTCGCCAGGGTTTCCCTCCAGCCCTGGCGAGCCTGCCAGCAGTTCGAAAAACTAATCGGCCCCGAGGGGGCCAGCCAACAATTTGGAGAACAACCGTGAAAATGCAACGCCGAAACTTCCTCCGCTACTCTGGGACCACCGCGCTCGGAGCCGGCGCCCTTGGCCTTGTCGGCTGTGGCGGAGATGACGAAGAAGCAACGCCCTCCGGAGGCGCCACGACTGCGCCCGGCGCACCGACCACCGCGCCAACGATTGCGCCGACCGTCGCCGCATCCGAGCTCGCCGCGAGCCAGGTGCTTCGCACCCGCTTCTACTTCGACCTCCTGCCGATGGACCCGAACACGATCTTCGGCATCGAGCAGGAAAACACGGCTATCGCCATCTACAACGGCCTCACGAAGTACAGCCCGAAGACGGAACTCGAGGCCGACCTCGCGACCGGCTGGGAGCAGCCGGACCCGACGACCTGGACGTTCAAGCTGAACACAGGGGTCAAGTGGCACAAGGATTACGGCGATTTCGTCGCCCAGGACGTCGTTGCCTCCTACAACCGCATCATCCAGGCCAACGGCACGTATTCCAAGGAGTTCGCCCTGATCGACTCGATCACGGCCCCGGATGCGACCACGGTCCAGTTCAAGCTGAAGAAGCCGGATGCGAACTTCGGTCACCAGGTCTCGAACTATCACCAGGGCTCGGTTATCAACGTCAAGGCGATCGAAAAGCTCGGCGCCGACCATGGCCTGAATCCGATTGGCACCGGCCCGTTCGTTCTTTCGAACGTGCGCCCCGGCCAGGGTTTCGACCTGACCCGCTTCGACAACTACTTCAAGGGCAAGGCAACGCTCGAGAAGATCGAGATGCGCACCATCGCCGACCACAACACCGCGGCCATCGCTATCAAGAACAGCGAGCTCGATGTGGTCATGGCGCTGCGCAGTGAGCCCTCGCTGGACCAGGCGAAAGACCCAAACATCGAGTTCTCGATTGGCGATCAGTGGGGCACGAGCCTCTGGATCTTTAACACGACGACCAAGTCCCTCGGCGACATCCGCGTGCGCCAGGCCATGGCCTCTGCGCTGGACCTGCCGGCATCGATCAAGGCCACGTCGCCGCGCCTCGGCACCTTCGCAGACAATATCGTGCCCCCGTGGATGCCCGAGTACTCCGCCGATGTGCCGAAGTACCCGACGGACCTGAAGAAGTCCAAGGAGCTCCTCTCTGCTGCCGGCGTGCCCGATGGCGTGACCGTGAAGTTCATGAGCCTGGGTAACCCGAGTGAGTTCTTCACCCTCATACAGGCCTCGCTGGCCGCGGTCGGTATCAAGCTCGAATTCGAAATTGTCGATCGCGCCCAGTTCAACCAGCGCCGCGTGAGCGGGGACCACGACATCACGAACCGCGGCTACCCGACGGCGAACATCGACTCGATCCTCTTCAACTACCTCCACCCGGACAACATGCCACCGAACGGCTTTAACGGTTCGCGCTACAACAACCCGGACGTGGTCGCAAAGATGGAGGCCGCCCGCAGCGAACTGGATACCGCCAGGCGCAAGTCGCTCTACGCGGAGATCCAAAAGCAGGTCATGACAGACCTCCCGTACCTCGCCACGAACTACTCGAGCGAGTACTGGGCCTACCGCAAGAACATCAAGGGTCTCGGCGTCAACCGGATGCCCCAGGGCAACTGGTACGACCTCCAAATCGCGAAATCCTAACTCTCACCGCATAGGGGGCCATCAATGCTCTTGTACTCTTTCCGCAGAGGCGTCCAAACGATTCCAGTGGTGCTCGGGGTGGTCACGCTCGTGTTTTGCATGATGCGTTTCCTCCCCGGCGACCCGGCAGCCTTCATGCTCGGCGAAGGTGCAAAACAGGAAACGATTGATGCTGTCCGCGCAGATCTCGGCCTCGATCGCCCCCTTTCGACGCAGTACTTCAGCTTCATCCGGGAGCTGCTCCAGTTCGACCTCGGCCAGTCCATCCTGAACCGCAACCAGGTGACCAAGCTCATCGGCGATGCACTGCCGACGACGATGTTCCTCGGGGCAACGAGCCTGATTCTCGGGTTCAGTATCGCTGTCCCGCTGGGCACCTTAGCAGCCTATTTTGGCTCCAAAGGCAAGACCTGGATGGACCAGACCTGCACGGTCGGCGCCCTCGTGATGGACGTCATCCCTGGTTTCTGGCTGGCGCTCGTGCTGATGCTGTTGTTCACGCTGCAGCTCGGCTGGCTGCCGGCTACCGGTCCAGTGGAGTGGGGAGACCCGGTGTCCATCTTGAAGCGCTTCGCACTTCCGGTGTCGGTGCTCACCTTCGGGCAAATCGGCGTTATCGCTCGCGTAACCCGCGCTTCGGTCCTCGAAGTGCTCGGCGACGACTTCGTCCGCACCGCCCGCTCGATGGGCACACCGGAACTGACGGTTCTCTTCCGTCATGCGCTCCGAAACGCGGCCCTCCCGGTCATCACGGTGGCCGGCCTGAGCTTCGGGCGTCTGCTCGGCGGCACCGTCATCGTGGAGTCGATCTTCGCGCTCCCGGGGATGGGCACGGTCATCGTCAACAGCATCCTCGGGCGTGACTACCCGGTCATCCAGGGCGTCGTCCTCGTCTACGCCACCATCTTCATCCTCGTGAACCTCGCGACAGACCTCGCGTACACCAAGCTCGACCCACGAGTTTCGCTCTAACACCCGCGACGAAGGAGGAACGCCATGACGTCAGTTCCAGCATCTACTCCGCGAGGCTACTCGCCCTCAGCGACGTTCTCCATACCCGGGCGCTGGTTGAAAGCGCGAAACAAGAAGAACCTCTTTGGCCTGATCATTCTCATGCCGGTGGTGGTGCTCGCCCTCATTGGGCCCTACCTGCCTATCCCGGGTCCGCTCGACGTGGCCCCGATCGATAGCCTCCAGGGCCCGTCGCTGAGCCACCCCTTCGGCACCGACAAGCTGGGCCGCGACATTTTTAGCCGCGTCATCGCCGGCGCAAGAGTCTCGCTGCTCATAGGCTTCTCTGCTGCCGGCCTCGCACTCAGCACCGGCATCATTCTCGGCACGGTCGCGGGCTTCATGGGCAAGGCCGTCGATGGCGTCGTCATGACGGTCGTCGACATCATTCTCTCCTTCCCGTCGCTCCTCCTGGTGCTTTGCATCGTTGCCGTGTTCGGCAACGGCCTTCCCCAGATCGTGATGGCGATTGCCGTGGCGGATGCGCCCCGGGCGGTTCGCCTCCAGCGCGCACTCGCCCTCGGCCTGAAGTCGCGCAGCTACATCGATGCTTCGCGCATGGCCTCTGCGCCGACCTGGTACATCATCGCCCGCCACATCTTCCCCAACACCGTCGCCCCGATGCTCGTGGTCGCGAGCATCTACGCCGCGAACGCCATCCTGATTGAGGCGAGCCTCAGCTTCCTCAACCTCGGCATCGTCCCGCCGGACCCGTCCTGGGGGAACATCATCGCCGATGGCCGGCCCTACCTGCAGTCGGCGCCCTGGATTTCGACCTTCCCGGGAATGCTCCTCGCACTCGTCGCCATCGCCCTCCACCTCTTCTCGGATGGCATCCGCCAGAACCTCGACCCCCGGCTGGGAGTGTAAATCATGACGAAAACAGCAGTTGTCGAACGGTCCGAAACACCGCCAACCTCACCGCTGCCCATGCTCACGGTGCGTGATATGGAAGTTCGCTTCTTCACGCAGCGCGGCATCGTCAACGCCGTGAACCAGGTCTCCTTCACCCTCGAACGCGGCGAGCGCATGGCCATCGTGGGCGAAAGCGGCTCCGGCAAGTCCGTGATGACCATGAGCATCCTCAAGCTCGTCGCCCATCCCGGCAAAATCACCGGCGGCGAGGTGCTCTTCGGCGGCGAAGACATCATCAAGCTCACCGAGAAGGAGCTCAACCACGTCCGCGGCCGCAAGATCGCCATGGTCTTCCAGGACCCGATGACCTCGCTCAACCCCGTGATGCGCATCGAAGACCAGATGTGCGCGCCGATGATGCGCCACCTCGGCCTCTCCAAGAGCGAGGCGAAGAAGCGCGGCATCGAATTGCTCGGGCAGGTCGGCATCCCGGCGCCGGAGCTCCGCATCTCGGCATTCCCGCACGAACTCAGCGGCGGTATGCGGCAACGCGTCCTCATCGCCATCGCCCTCTCCTGCAAGCCGGACCTCATCCTCGCGGACGAACCGACGACCGCCCTCGATGTCACCATCCAGGCGCAGATCATCGTCATGCTCAAGCGCCTCGCCGAAGAGAACGGCAACTCCGTCATCTTCGTCACGCACGACCTCGGCCTCGTCGCCCGCTTCGCCCAGAAAGTGGCCGTCATGTACGCCGGGCGGATCGTCGAACTCGGCCCCGTGAAGGACATCTACAAGAATCCCCAGCACCCTTACACCCAGGGGCTGCTCGCATCGATTCCTACAGTTGTGGGCGAGAAGGTCGGCCGCCTCACCCAGATTCCCGGCGCGCCGCCAGATATGCGTGCGCTCGGCGACGGCTGCTCCTTCGCCCCGCGCTGCTCCTACGTGGTCGACCGCTGCCTGAAGGAGCGCCCGCCGCTCGCCATCCGCAAGCCGGCCCATTCGGCGGCCTGCTGGGTCGATATCGCGACCGCGCCGGTCACCACCAAGCGAGAGGAGGCCCTCGTTGGCACTGGCTCCTGAGGTTACCAACGTCAACGGGCCCCTGCTGGACCCGAAGCGCCCCTACGACCCGGACGCCGTGCTCGAGATCCGCGGTCTCGCCAAGCATTTCGCCCGCAAGACCTTCTTCCCCTGGCAGGAGCAGAGCGTGGTCCGCGCCGTCGATGGCATCGACCTGACGCTCAAGCGCGGCACCACCGTCGGCCTCGTGGGCGAAAGCGGCTGCGGCAAGACCACCACGGGCCGCATGATCGTCCGCCTCGAAGAGCCCACCGCCGGCCAGGTCATCCTCGATGGCGCGGACGTCTCGCGGCTGCCCGCCGCCCAGCTCCGCACCTATCGCCGCAAGGTCCAGTTCATCTTCCAGGACCCATACGCGTCCCTCGACCCGAAGATGAAGATTGGCGACATCATCGCCGAGCCACTCTCCGTCCAGCGCCTCGGTTCCAAGGCCGACCGGCAGGCGAAAGTGGTCGACCTCATGTCGAAAGTCGGCCTCGACCCGAACTTTCGCGACCGCTACCCGGCCCAGCTCAGCGGTGGCCAGCGCCAGCGCATCGGCATCGCCCGCGCCCTCGCGCTCGACCCCTCAGTGATCGTCGCCGACGAACCCACGTCCGCCCTCGACGTCTCCGTTCGCGCCCAGGTGGTCAACCTCCTGCGCGACCTCCAGACGGACCTCGGCCTGAGCTACGTCTTCATCTCGCACGACCTCGCGACCGTGCGCTACATCTCCGACACCATCGCCGTGATGTACCTCGGCAAGATCGTCGAATTCGCGCCCGCGACGGACCTCTTCGACAACCCGCTCCACCCATATACTCGCGCACTCCTCGCCGCTGTCCCGATCGCCGACCCGGAGCTCGAACAGCATCGCGAAGTGCAGCTTTTGCAGGGCGAACCGCCCAGCCCGGCGAATCCGCCCTCCGGTTGCCGCTTCAGCACGCGTTGTCCCCTCGTGACCGACCTGTGCAAAGAGAAGGAACCGTTCCTGAACGATGTAGGCGGCCGATTGGTCGCTTGCCACTACGCCGGTTAGCCCGGCCCGACCAACCAAGAACAGGAGGAATGTCCACTATGCGGCTCCACCCGCCCGTCTCCACCGAAGAAGCCCTCACGTGGCTCACCGCCCAGGCCAAGATGACCTGGGGCGAAGAGCGCCTGCCGGAGCTTTTCGAAAACCTCGCCGCAATCGCCGAGGCCATGGCCATCATCAGCGCCGTGGACCTGCCGGACGACCTCGAACCACTGTTCCCGTAGTCCGGAGCCCGGGAGTTACTCCAGGGATTACCAAATGGGAGGCCACCATGGCAGAAATTGACGTCGAAACCCGCGTGAAGGCTGTGCTCGAAACCCACAACCTTCTCGACAAGGTGAGCCCCGAAGAGCTCCAGGTGTTCGTCACCATGTATCCGCACATCCGCGCGGCTGCAGACAGCATCTGGATCCCCGAAACCGAGTACGAAGAGCCGGCGCTGATGTTCAACGCCGCAACGGTTCTCCCGCGCGTGGTTTAGAGCTGCTAGCGGCTAGCTTCTAGCCAGTTTGGCCGCCACGCGAGGCCTCGTTCGAACACAAAGCGACGGAACTGCCCCTGCGGCGGTTCCGTCGTTCTGTTTTGACCCGTTTCGCGCCAAAGTTAGCCGCGCATTCGAGCTCAAATCGAGCCCCTGGAGCCACCCGAGCTAGCAGCTAGCCGCTCCCCCAAACAAAATACTTGACGTTCCGCCCCCGAACGGCCGATTCTTACGGTATGCACCACTTCCTCTCCACCAGCCTCCTTCTTACCTGAGCGCGAGCTGCCAGCGGCACCTCGCGCTAACCTCCTGCCCATCGAACGCAGGGGGTTTTTTATTGGCCCCAATTTTATTGGTCCCAATTCACCCGTAACCGCACGAACTCGAAAGGACCCCAGTCATGCCTCCTCCCGCTCTGCAGCCGAAGAAAATGCCGTTCCAGAAGTACACGCCATATCGCCCACTGCCCCTCCGCATGGAAACCCGCGAATGGCCGAACGTACAGATCGAAAAAGCGCCCCTCTGGTGCTCGGTCGACCTGCGAGACGGCAACCAGGCGCTCATCGACCCGATGGACCCGGTGCGCAAGATGCGGATGTTCGAGGCGCTCGTCGTCATGGGGTTCAAGGAGATCGAAGTCGGCTTCCCGGCCGCCTCCCAGCCCGATTTCGACTTCGTTCGCCAGCTCATTGAAGGCGACCACATCCCCGAGGACGTCACCATCCAGGTCCTCGTCCAGTGCCGCGAAGAGCTGCTCGAACGCACCTATGAGTCGCTCGTGGGGGCGAAGCAGGCCATCGTCCACTTCTACAACTCCACCTCCGAGCTGCAGCGCCGCGTCGTCTTCCGCCAGGACAAAGCCGGCATCAAGAAGATCGCGACCGACGCCGCCGCCTACGCGAAGAAGCTCCAGCAGGTCTACCTGCCCGATTGCCAGGTTCGCTACGAATACTCGCCCGAAAGCTTCACCGGCACCGAGCTCGAATACGCGGTCGAAGTCTGCAGCGACGTCATGGAGGTCATCGGCGCGACGGCCGATAACCCGATCATCCTGAACCTCCCCGCGACGGTCGAGATGTACACCCCGAACATCTACGGCGACGCCATCGAGTGGTTCCTGCACAACATGCCGCACCGCGAGCGCTACCTGCTCTCGCTGCACCCCCACAACGACCGCGGAACGGGCGTCGCGGCGGCTGAGTTCGGCGTCATGGCCGGCGCCGACCGCGTCGAGGGCACGCTCTTCGGCAATGGCGAGCGCACCGGCAACGTCGATATCATCACGCTGGCCATGAACCTGTTCAGCCAGGGCGTCGACCCGGAACTCGATATCAGCGACATCGACGGCCTCCGCCGAATCGCCGAATACTGCAACC
>JBBSKE010000092.1:0-10544 GCA_038256595.1 Tepidiformales bacterium
CCAATCCCGCGCTCGCTGATCGATGCGATGGTCGCCGCGAAGAACCTGAACTCGGGCGTGACGACGCTGCGCCAGCTCTACTTCGCGTCCCTCGACTGGACCTTCCACTCTCCGGGCTTCGATGGCGACACGACCGCGACTCTCGCGATGGTCTACGATGTCTCCGGCTTCCCGATGCCCGAGGGCACCTACTTCCAGGCCGGTTTCGGGCACCTGTTCGGTTACGACGCGGGCTACTACGGCTACATGTGGTCCCACGTCTTCGGCGACGACATGTACACGAAGTTCGAGGAATCGGGCCCGATGGACCCCATCGTCGGTGGCTTCTATCGTCGCACGATTCTTGAGCGTGGCGGCACCGTCGATGGCGACCAGCTAGTGCGCGACTTTCTCGGCCGCGAACCGAACCACGAAGCATTCCTGCGGGGCCTTGGCCTCGAGGCATAAGCCATAGGCTCTAAGCTCAGCAATTGTCTGTGACATTTCGACGAATAAAACGGACGGGTCGCCATTTCGCTTGACAGAACTAGTCCCGTCGCCAAAAGCCTAAAGCGCGGCACTCTTCGCAGCCGCCAGGCCGTCATCGTGCATCAACCGCGCGACTTTTTCGCCGAGGAGAAGGCTGTAGTTCTGGCCGCGGTCTTCGGGGTAGACCTGCGTCGTATTTGAAAGGTAGAGGCCGTCCACACCCGTGCGCATTTCCGGGATCGACTTCGAGTAATTCGTAGTGATCACTGGCTGGCCGCCCGGGTCCTTGAAGAGCCATTTCTGCTTCACCCACGAGCGGTCGAAGGCCGGGTTGAGCTTCTTGATGCCGGCGAAGTAGTTGTCGAGCACCTGGTCGGCGTCCATCTGCAGCACCGGGTCATCCGGCGGCGTGTAATTCGAGAAATAGACGATGTGGTTGCCGTCGTAGCGCGATGGCGGCATGAAATTCGTGTGCTCGACGGCGGCCACGAAGGGCAGCGGGTCGCCGATGCTCTGCCAGTAGTACTCCGTCAGCGGCCGGTCCAGCGCGAGCACGAGGCAGGTCGCCCACTGGTACTTCACGCGGCCAAGCACTTCGAGATAGTCAGCCGGCAGGTCCGGGGCGATGCGTTTCACGAGGATGTTCGGCAACGTCATGAGCACCTGGTCGAATTCGTGCAGTTCGCCGCCTGAGCGGATGCCTTTCACGCGCCCATCTTCGATGTCGATGCCTTCGACCGGGGTGCTCAGGCGAATCTTCGCGCCACGCTGCTCGATGCGGTCGGCCAGCGCCTGGTAGTACTTGCGGAACGAACCCTGCAGGTAGCCGAGAGACTCCGAGTTCGTGCTCTTGCGCGAAGCGAAGCGCAGGTAGACCTTGCCCCAGAGCCAGACCATGCCCACCTGGTCGGCGTCTTCCGAGAACTTCGCCTTGAGCAGCGGCCCCCAGAGTGCCTTGTAGGCCGTCTTGCCGACGGCGCGCTCCATCCAGGCGCGCGCGGTAATCGGCTCGTATTTGTGCCAGTCGTGCTGGCGGCGCAGCCAGATCGCGACAAGGCCCAGCCGCGCCCGCGAGACGAACGGGATGGCCGTGAACTTCACGAGGTCCATCGGCGTCACGAAGGGGTAGCTCTTGCCCTTGTAGAAATGCGCGTTCTTCGGCTCGATCCACTTCAGGTCCTTGCCGAGGCCGAGTTCTTCGATGTACTTCACGACGGTCGTGTCGTTCGTGAAGATGTGGTGGTAGAAGCACTCCAACAGGTCGCCGTTGCCGACGGGGAAGGTCACCACCTGCCCTCCGACCTCGTGGCGGCTCTCAAACAGGGTCACCGAGTGGCCGCGCTCCTGGAGGACGTTCGCTGCCGCCAGCCCGGCGACGCCTGCGCCAACAATTCCGATGTTCATGGGAGTGGCTCCTCTACGACGGTGGCGCGCGCCTGTGTCAGCCGCCGGAACGACAGGCCGTAGCTCCAGAGGATGATCAGGCCGATGATCGTCGTCGGGATGAGCACGAACGCGTGCGCGATGACCGAATAGGCGCTTGCAAGCGGTGCGGCGACACCGCTGCCGGTGAGCGTCAGTTTCGCCGCCCATTCGAACGGACCGGTGCCGCCGAAGAAGGTCGGAACGATGATCGCGAGGTTCGCGGCGGCGAGCAGCAGGCAGTAGTTCGCGAACCCGACGCCAAGGTCGAATCCTTGCCCGAGGACCGCGTACGAGCCCGCCTCGATCGTCCAGGCAGTCGCGCTGAGGACGAGGACTGTGGAGAACGTCTTCGCACTGTGGACCGACCGCAGGCTGATCACGAGCGATTCGGCGATGCCCTCGACGAGCGGTTCGAGGCGCTTGGGAAGCAGGCGCAGGCCGAAATGGATGACCTTGCGCGCGCGTTCTTCCGTCCGCGTGAGGATGTAGAAGCCGACGAGGGCGGCCAGGAAGATGAAACTGGAGACGATCGCGATGGCTTGCAGGCGGCCGTCATCAAAGCCGACAATGGCGCCGGATACGAGCAACATAATGACGAGCACGCAGCCATCGAACAGGCGCTCGACCGCGACCGTGCCGAGGACGCCCATGCGCGTGATGTTCTCGCGCTCGCCCGTGACGTAGGCGCGGACGACTTCGCCGGCACGCGCGGGTAGCAGGTTGTTCGCCATGTAGCCAATGATTGCGTAGGGCAGGAGCCGCCACGGCGAAATATCTGCCAGCGGCCGCATCAGGATCGACCAGCGCAGGCAGCGCACGATGATCGCGACAAAGAGCACCGCTACCGCGGGGATGAGCCACCAGTAGTTCGCCTGTTCCATCGCGTCTTTGAGTTCGCGCGGGTGCGTCGTTCGCAAAAAGAGGGCGATAAACAGCCCGCTGATGGCGACGCCAGCCCAGAATTGGATAGAACGAAGCAAACTATGAACCGCCTCTGCCTAGGGGATTTCGAACTGGCGCACACGTGTGCTGCCACTCTCAACCACCCATATCTTACCATCGGCCGTTTCTACGAGACCGTAAGGCCGGATGACCGGGTCGATGGGGTCGCCCCCAATAGTGCCAACAAGCTCGCCGCCTGTCGTGTAGATTTTCACCTCGCCCACCCCCGGGAGGCCAACGGCGACGTTTCCGTTGCGCAGGCCGCGGATGTACGGCTTGTCGGTCACTTCCTGGCCGCCCCAGCCGTCGACCGTGAACTGGCCGGTCTGGGCTCCAGTTTCGATGTCGAGGATGACGACGCGCGAGTTGTACATGTCGGCAACCAGCACAGACCTGCCGTCAGCCGTCACGGAAAGGCCGACCGGCTCGTCGAGCTGGTTTTCGCCACTGCCAGTGCTGCCGATCTTTCGAACGAACACGCCCTCGGAGGAGTAGACCATGATCCGGTCGTGGCCGGTATCGGTGACCCAGTAGTTGCCCTGCGCATCGACAATCACGTCGCGCGGGCCGAAGAGGTCGTAGTCGCCGGGCTCCGTCGTCTGCCCGGGTGGCTGGCCAAAGGCGAGGCCGGTCGGCTTGAGGTCGCTGTCGAAGACGCGGACCTTCCAGCCGAAGGTGTCGGCCACGATGACGTTGCCGTTTGGCGCGATTCCGAGGCCCCACGGTTCGGAGCCATCCGCCGGGTTGTCGCCGCGAACGTCGACGGATGCAATAAAGTTGCCGCTGGCGTCGAACTTCTGCAGCCGCTTGGTCGAACTATCGATGACGTAGAGGTTGCCATCGGCGTCCGATTCCATGTCGACCGCTGAGAAGAACTGGCCCGGCAGCGAGCCAAACGCGCCAAACGTGAGCCGCCCGGCGTCATCCGTGTACGGCTCCGATGGTTGAATCGGTTTAGCCGAGAGCATGCCCGTCGCCTGGTCGAAATTCGATGGCAGGTAGGCGAAGCCGTTCACTGAGCCGCAGCTTTCGCAGGAGCGGGTCGTGAACCGCGGGAAGATCTCGTCCGGGTCGTGGTCGCGCCAGTACTTCGCCCAGGTCGAGCCCCAGCCTTCGGTGAAGAGCCCGTCGAAGATGTGCGCCCAGGTGGCCGGCCGGAACGGGCCGCAGTTGCCGGTCAGGGCCGTGCAGTCGCCATCGACGTCGTTGAGGCGCATACCCGCCTTGTACCGCTCGTCGAACCACCAGCGATGCGGATATTCGGCGGGTGCGGAGTAGCGCGTGTCGGCGTTCGCTGCGAGCGATTCGCGCACTTTCGCGTTGTTCGAAGAGTTCACCAGCAGGACGGCGTAGTCGCCGCTGGGGATGCCGTCGGCGAAGCTGACGTAGCCCACGCTCTTGTAGTCGCGCAGGTACCAGGCCCAGGGCCACGAGAACGAATCGTCCGAATCGACCGCGATTGGGAGGTTGTAGCCCTTGCCGGTGGCGGCGGCGATCTGGTCGATCTGGGTCGCGAGCTTCGCAATATCAGGCGAACTTTGCGTGTAAATCAGCAGATCTTTCGGCACGTCGCCGCGTTCGTAGGTGGCGAGGACCATCGTCTGGAGCGAGAAGAAGGAGAATGCGCCGATCGTCGCGGACACTGCTACCGCACCAGCAGCCTGCCGCCCGAACGGCTTCGCGGCGAACCAGACTGCGCCAGCGGTCGCCAGCAGGACCAGGAGGCGGACCGTCCAGAGCGACGAACCGAGCGGGATGAAGGCGGCCATCGCCAGCCCACCCGCCCCGAGTGCGGCGACACTCAGGAGCATCAGCCCCTTGCGTTTGCGCGGCGTGCCATCCTGCCAGGCGATGAACGCCCGGCTGACCACCGCGGCGGCGAGGATGCAGAGCGGCAGCGTGATGTGCGAGTTGTTCCACGGCATCTTTTCGGACGAGTACGAGAGCGCGATCGTGATGCCGAAGAGCCAGAAACTCAGCAGGCGCGTGAACGCGTCGCCGCGCACGACCATCCACCACGCGCCGCCAAGGACGAGCGCGAGCGGCAGAAATTCGTACATCACGACGACCATGTAGTAGTAGAACCAGGGCTGGTTGCCCCGCGCCTCGTCCTGCTGCGTGATCCAGTAGTCGAGCGAGCCCCATGGCCCGGAGACGAGGCCGTGCAGGTTCGTCCAGAGCGAGGTCATGAGCGTGAGGTAGGCGAAGCCGCCGATCAGGAAGACCAGGCCCCAGAGCTTCGGCTTCCATTGCAGGCCGGCGAACGCGGCGATGCTCGTCGTAATCGCGAAGAGGCCGATGAGTGCGAGTGAATCGCGCGTATTCACGCCGGTCTGGAAAGATTCGTTCCAGCCGAGGCGGTCGACTTCGACGACGCCAAGCGGTTCGAGCAGGTAATGGCGGGCGACCGGTGTCAGCAGCGGCAACGTGATCGTCCCGAGGAGCACGAGCAGGTCGCCCGCGCGCGGGAGGTCACTCGCCCAGGCCATGCGCTTACGCACGCTCCCGAGGAAGGGCCAGAGCGCCGCAATTCCCCAGGCAACCGGTGCCAGCGCGAGGGTCAGGATTGCCCGCCGAACAGGAGTATTCAGGACGATTCGGTCTGCACTATCCCTGGCCGCCTGGTCGTAGTTGATGGCCTGGCGTTCGAGGGCATTCGGTTCTGGCGCGGGCTCGCCCGTGCGATCGCGATTCGCCCAGTTCTCGCGGTCGATGAGCGTCTGCGTCGCCAGGTTCGAGGCCAGCCACAGGTCGAGATAGATGAGGAACACGCCGGTGGTGATGAAGCCACCTTCTTTGGTCAGGATGCCGGCGAGGAAGCTGCCCGCGAGCAACACCAGCCAGCGATTCCGCCCCTCTTCGAAATACCGCCACATCGCGACGACCATCAGGAGCGTGAAGAGCGTGAGGTAGATGTCCTCGCGGAAGAAGCGGCTGTAGTAGACGAGCGTTGGCGAGAATGCGAGGAACGCCATCGCCGCGAGCGTGCCGATCGTGCCAAGCTTGTGCCGCAGGAGCAGCGGTGTCAGCACCAGCGCGCTCCCGAAGATGGCCGCCGAGACGCGCGACGTGTAGTCCGAGGCGCCGAACAGCATCATCACGAGGGCTTCGACGTGGTAGTAGAGCGGGCCGTGGAAAATCGGGCTGTGGCGGTAGTTGCCGCGCAGCAGGTCCCACGACCACTGCGCGTGGATGCTCTCGTCGTGGTGCAGTGCGCGCGCGCCGAGGTCCCAGAAGCGGAGGCCGACGGCCAGCGCGAAAATCGCAATCCCGATAATGACCGGCCAGTTGAGGGTGACGCGAAGGGCGAACAGTCGCTCAAGCGGCTGAACTTCGGACTTCGATGGCAGGCTTCGAGTGGTCATTCGCCCTCCACGCTGGCCTTCAAGTATACGTTCATGCCCTCCGGGGTGATGACAAGGGTATTCCGATCCGTTACCCAGCGGAGGTAGCGCAGGGGCGAATCCGTCGGCGGAGCGACCGATTCTTCGAAGGCCCAGGTGCCATCGAGGGACGCGTAACCCTCGGGCGCGGGCATCCCCGCGGGCCAGATCACGATGGTTGCGTTGGCCGAGGGCTGCGAGGCGACTTCGATCGCGCCGCTATTGCGAAATGGCCAGGTCGCCGCCTGTTCGAGCAGCGGGTGGACCGAAATCGTCCCGCCCTGGGCGGCGATGGTGTCGAGCGCAATGTCGCGAAGCTGGCCGCCCTGGATGGTCGATCGCGGCGACGGCACGGGTTCATCTTTGCCGCTGAGGCCGATGCCGAACGCGCCCGAGAGCGTCGGGAGGATGCCGACTACCAGTGCCGCCGCGAGCAAAGTGGGACGCGAACGCCGGTCGTACGCAACGACGAACAGCGCCAGGAGCGCCGCCGCCGAGAGCAGGATGACGAGCGATTGTTCGCCGCCGCTCCCGACTCTATTGAGGCGCGCCCAGTCGATGCTGTAGTTCATCGCGACCAGCGCCGCCGCCGCCGCCGCCGGGAGGAGGTAGCGCGCGAAGGTCCAGTCCGCGCGGAACATGACCGGGAGGGCCTGGGCGAGCCCGGCGCCGATGAGCAGCGCGGCCGGTAACGTGAGGGCCGCTGCTGCCGCGGTCGAATGCGATTGTGCGGCCGCGAGGGCCCAGCCGGCCGCGACCACGAACCAGGCGAGCAGCAGTGCCTCGCGGTCTTCGAGGGTGCGGCCGGTCGCGGCTTTTCGAAGCAGGTATGCCGCTGTTGCCAGCCCGCCGAGCAGCAGGACGCCCGAGTAGAGCGCCACGAACTGCGCGGTGGTCATCGTCGACCAGTCCTGATCGAACGAGTCCAAGAGGAGGTCGATGGGCGCGATTCGGAGCGTAATCGGCCCCGTGCCATAGGCTACCGAGGTCACGATGATGCCGAAGACTGCGCCTGCGAGCATCTCGATGAGCACGGGGGACTCGGGCTTCTGTTGCCGGAAGATCGCGAGCAGCCCGATAGCGAAGGCGACCGGCAGGACCACCGGCCCGCTGGTCACGCAGAGGAACGCGAGGATGCCGAGCAGCCCGGACGGAATCTTTTCGCGCTGCACAGCGAAGGCGAACAGCCAGGTCGCGATGGCGAGGTCGAAACCCATCGCCGAGCCGCTGGAGCCGAGAGAAATCGTGGCGGCGTCGATAGCGAGCACGAAGAGCGCGAGCAGCGCCGCCGGTTCGCCGATGATTCGGCGCACGCGATAGAGCGCGAACGGGATGCTAGATGTCGTGGCGAAGGCGAGGACGCGCACGGGCACTTCGGAATCGGAGATGCGGAACAGCACCGAGGAGAGGAACTGGAAGAAGGTCGGGACGTAGCGGCTGTCTTCGAGGCCGATATTTGCCTGCCACGCCCCGGCGAGGTGGAGCAACTCCGCCCCTCCGACGGGCGCCTGCCAGGTTGGGCCGAGCCGCAACGCCGCGAAAATGATGCCGGCCGCAATCCAGATAGCGTGCCCAAGGGTGAACGTGAAGACGGGCGCGAGCGGCAGCTCTGGTTCGATGACCGCGACCAGCGGCACTTCGACGACCGGTTCCGGCTCGACGATGGCCTCCTCTTCGGCCTCAGCCTCCGGGATCGGCGAATCCTCGACCTCGGCGGCCACTTCCAGTGGCTCGGGCTCGATCGGTTCGGGGTTCAGCGAAGGTGATTCGGGTGCGTCGCTCACGATGTGGGAACAACTTTCATTGCCGGGACAGCATAGATGCGCAGGTCCCCGGATTCGAACACAAGGTCAAGAAAACCGTCGAACTGGGGCAGCGTCTGCTGAGGATACTTTGCCTGTTCGACACGCCCAACCACGACGTATGAGACGCCGTAGCGGTCCAGCGTCGCCAGCACTTTCGCCGAATCCGCGCCCGCGAGATAGACCTCGTCGACGGCCGCCTGGCGCTCCGACAACATGTTCCGAACCTCCGGGACATCGCCGCGCCACTGCACTTCGTGGAAGTACCAGCCGATGACCGTCGAGCGGCCAGTGCGAGCGGCGATCTGGCCGCTATCGGTGTAGTCCGTGCCCTGGTCGCCGAGCACCGGGTTGCCATCGTTCCCGAGCCGCCAGGTGCGCCCGCTGGCCTCGAGGATGACCGAACCCGGGGCGGTGTTCGCGTTGATCCAGGTCACGAGCGCGTATTCGTCCGGGTCGAAGCGCGCGAGGCCGGCGAGGCCATCGACCGAGCCCTCGTTCGCGAAGCCGTTCGTGCGATTGGGGATGCCGGTCAGCGCGTAGATGCTCGCGACGAGCACCAGCACGCTCGCGAAGGCTGCGCCACCTCGCGCGAGATTCGAGCGCGATGCCCGCCCAAAGGCGCAGGCGATGCTCACGGCGCCGCCAATCGAAAGCAGCACCCACGCCTGGTAAGCGAGTTTGAACACCGTGTTCAGCCGCGGCACGGAGCCGAAGAAGACGTCGCGGATGAACAGCAGTTCGCTCCCATAGAGTAGGAGGATGCCGGTCGCGCCCAGCACTGCGGGGATGGCCGCCATGCTTCGCCGGCTGTAGAGCACTGCCGCCGCCACCGAGAGCGCGAAGACGCAGACACCGTAGATTGCGAGGGTCCACCAGCCGGCTGCGGTGCGCGCGTCCATGCCCTCGCCGAGGGTGCCGTTGTAGCTCGCCAGCGCCGCCCAGGCCGCCAGCGGCAGGAGCGGCACCCAGGGCGCGAACGGCGCGACATTGAGGATGGCCGCGCGGTCGCTGCGCCGCAACGGGGCCAACGCCAGCATCGCCGAGACGATCAGCGCGCCCCACTGGTTGAACGCGTGCGCGGGGGACGTCCCCGCCCCGACATACGGATAGATTCCCGATGCCTGCGAGGAGAAATCGAGGTACCACGGCAGATAGGCGACGACCGCGACCGCCGCTATCGGTCCGAGATAGCTGGCGCTGCGCTTGAGCGCCTCCAGCGGCTCTCCGGCGGCGAGATTTCGGGCCAGGACCGCCAGCGCGAAGACGAAGCTGAAGGTGAGGATGTCCCACGCATTCTGGAAGGCGAGCGCGCCGATGAGCAGGGCGATGATCGCGGTTTCGACCGGCCGGCGCTGCCATTCGCGCCAGTCGAGCCGTCCCCGGCCGCGCCAGGTCGCCGCTGCCATCCCGAGCATCAGCAGCACCAGCGGCAGCGCCGTCACATGCGGGTGCAGGTCGCCGAGCAGGAAGCTGAAAATCGGGTACTCGACGATCGTCCCCGGGATGAGCCGCGTCATCGCGAAGAACGAGCCGAAGAAGAACTGGTCCGGGTACCAGTGCGAGGTTCGCGCCGCCTGCGACACCTCGTAGCACTCGGAACGTGGGTCGATGTCGCAGGAGATGCGATGTTCGAGCCCGAACAGTTCGAAGAGCCCCTGCGAGGCGTGCCCATGGGCCGCCGCCCACTCGAACGCCGCTGCCGTCGTCCCTGCGATCAGGAGCATCGTGACCGCCATCGGCGCGGCCGCCACGAGCCACTTCCGCCGCTCGCGGGGCATCGCCCAGCGCGCCAGGGCCAGCGCGAGCGAGGCTGCCCCCGTCGCTGCGGCGGCGAACGTGTAGGCCAGGCCGAGGTTGTAACCGGTCGACGCGGGCACCCCGGAGACGCCGGTCAACAGCCCGACCTGGACGTAGCCGAAGTAGTAGTAGCTCGCTCGTTCGCCCGAGAGCCATGGGTCCGCCGGCGGATATTCGGGCGATTCGAGCACCGCGTTGAGGTAGAGGAAGTCCATCGGCTGCTCGGTCCCGGAGATGTCCGGCGTCTCCGAGCGAATCGCGACCATGCCGAAATAGAAGGCGCTGAATAGCCCGAGCATCGCGGTGCAGGCGTAGAGCGGCGGCACGAAACGTTTGCCCTTCGCCCTCGCATCGGCGACGCACCAGGCCGAACCGAGCGCCAGCAGGCCAACCGCGAGCACGAATCCGCCGCGCCCAAATGGCAACACGCTGAGCACCCGGAGGATGAAGTACGCATACGACGTGAGCACCACGCCCAGGGCGATTGAGAGGCCCGCGCCGCCGTCCGGGAAGCGCCGGAAGAATCGGTAGGCGATCGGCAACGCCAGCGCGCCAATCACGACAACGGCGAGCCAGAAACCGAGCACACCGTTCATCAGCGGCTATCCCAGCAGAGAATTGACGAATTCCCGGGGGTCGAACGGCGCGAGGTCCGTCATCCGTTCGCCGGTGCCGATGAAGCGCACCGGGATGCCGACGTCGTGCGCGATGGCGAACGCCATGC
>JBBSKE010000093.1:0-10539 GCA_038256595.1 Tepidiformales bacterium
CTACCACCTCTTCCGCGAGCGGCATACCTACGATGTGGATAAACGCCTCGTCGTTTACAACCGGCTCCGGCTGGCAATGATGCACTTCGACGAAGCCACCCTGGCCAGGGTGATCCAACACACGCTTGGCTATGCGGACGTGCAATCGAGCCTCGCGATGGTGATGACAGACGGAACCTGGGAACAGCGCCGGGAGCTGTTTGCGCAACGCAAGCGCAGCTTCGAATGGTTCTGCCATCGCTTCGGGATAGTGATCTAGCATGCTCACGATCAGGCGCTTTCACAATCAATATCATGTGCCCAATGGCACCCCGGATGTCGATCAGCTGCGATCGCGCCTGGATAGTATTGTGCGAGAGCGTATCCCTGCCGCTGCCGGGCAACGAATGCCGTTCGAAGGAGCCGACGAATCGCTCATCATCATTCGGCGGCTGCACCTGAAGTTCTACCTCGACGCGCTCTCGATCGCAGAGCCGATGGTGGCCGACCTATGGGGTTCCTTGCTGACCCAGGCGACGGTGCAGGCGGTTCTCCGCGGACCAGCACACAACATTGCGCGTTTCGAGAGCCGCGCGGATTACACCGCCGCTTTCCTGCTGGCGGTCATGTCCGGCGAGGCATGGTCGCGCTGGGAGTTCGAGGGCCTCCAACGATTCGAAGGCCTGACCTTCAGCCACGCGGCCTCCTATTCACTTTCCGAACGGCCAGACCTGCTCCCTGAAATTGCTGTCCGACTCGATCGGATGGGCCGGCTTGAGGATGTGCTCGCACGAATTGACGAGCCGAGTCTGCGGCTGATCTGGGACCATGGCCTGGAATTCGCGGGCGTTGGCTCAAGATCATTCCCGGCGGACCTCGAAAGGTTCATCTCATCGGCCGGTGCTTCTCCTCCGCTCGAAGCCCGCAGCTCGACGGCGTTCGCCCGGAACCGGATGCGCCTCTACCTCTGGCTCACGATGCCTCGGCCACGCGAATCTCCGGACGATGCGATCGGAGCAGTTGCGCAGCGCATGGCGCAACTCGCCGAGCTCATTGCAGAGTCACTCGCACCACACCTATGGCAAGCGTTGGCGGCGGCAGAGATTGAGTCGCCAGCCACAATCGCTGGTTTCGTCGCGTCGCTTCCGCCTTCTCGGCGGCCCGTGGGCGATTGGCTTGTGGACGAACTTTCGCGCCCTGGTGGCGCCAGACGAATCGCTCTCCTGCTCCAGAATCTCGTACCGCGACCAAAGGCCGAACCAACGCTGGTCAACGCGGAACGAACTCCTCGCCCGCTCCCGACGTCGTTCGCGGGCCTCGCGCTCCTCTTGCCGGCGATCCGCGACCTCGACCTCGCAGGTTCCGTCGGTCCAGAGGGCATCTATCGCGTGCTTCTGGATGCGATCGTGCCCGACTTCCGTCCACTCGCGCCTGGCGACGCCGCACCGGCACTCCTGGCGGGCCTCACGCCTGACCAAGCAGCGGATTCGAGAACGCACACGATCGCCTGGCCGGACCTGGCCGGCAACGCGGATATTTTCGAGCCCGAATACATGCAGGCGACGGCGGCGGTATTGCGCCGCTTCGCTCGCGGTCTCATCCGCATGGAAAACAGCACTTTCCGCTACCTGGGCCGCCAGTTCTTACAAATCCCGGGCGAGATCCTGGTCTCCGAGCGGGAGGTCTCAGTCACAATGCGACATTCCCCACTCGGCATCGTCCTGCAGATGTCCGGCCTTACTGGCGAACTTGGTACCATCCCCTGGCTGAACGGGCGCATGCTTGTCGTTCAGCTATCCGGCTCGTGAGCGACATGGTCGACCCCGAATCCGCAAATGACCAGTTCATGCGCGACCACATCCGGTTACTCGGGCTTCGCCTGCAGCGAGAAGTCGCGAACGCGGGAACAACGCCGTCGGCTGCAGTCCCTCTTGGTCCTCCGCTGCAGCCTGCCACTCCGCCCTCCTCGAACGACGAGATGCGTTTGGCGGAGGAACTCGAACGCCGTCGCGAACTCCATGCAGGCTTGCCTATCGCTCGGCTTGCACGGTCATTTTGTCTGTTGTCAGCTGCCTGCGATCTGCTCCTCGTTCTCGTCGCGGGAGCGAGCGACGAGCGATTCTCCCGAATATACGGGCATCTCCATGGTGACCGAACAAAGCATTGGCTGACGTTCGGCCTGGCTCTTCGCTTGCTTCAAATTTCGCCGCATTCGTCTACCGCATTCCAGTTGTTCAGAGGCCCGCTCGTCGAATCCGAGCTGATTCATGTGACGTCCTCCGCGAGCGGCGTGCCACTTCCGCCGCTAGAGCGGCCGATCGCCATCGACGATCGCATCTACGACTACCTGCTCGGAAACGACGTCATCGACGCAAGGTTATCGGAGTTCGTGACGCGCAGCACCGAGCCTCAAGAGCCTCCGGAAGGGCAGTTCGTGCCAGCGGTCATGAGGACCCTCGCGAACCTGGCCCTGCTTCTCCGAGTGGAGAATGCGCCGGCAGCCTGGCTGCACGGACCGTCAGGCGCCGGAAAACACGCGGCCGCTCGCTACCTGGCGGCCGGAATGGCCAAGCCGCTTCTCTCCGTCGATTCCTCGGCATTCGCACGGGCCGACCCTCGGCGGACGTGGAAACTGCTGCAACGGGAGCAGCAGCTTCGCGACGCGGTTATCTACATCCGCCGGTTCGACCAGCTCGACGAGACTATCCGGGCCGAGCTCCAGATTGAGAGCGCTCGGCATCTCCTCCTTGGGGCCGATGCCCTGCCTTCACTGGCCGCCGGCCAGGCAGCGAGGCTGGAAATCGCCATCCCGGTATCGCCCCATGAAGGCCGTGTGGAATCCTGGCAGCGCCACCTGGATGCGCGCGCGCCTGCCGACCTGGCCGGAGTTCTCGCGGGCCGTTTCGTCCTGACGAAGGGGCAGATCGAGCAAGCGGCGATTGACGCTACGCGCCTCGCCCGGCTGCGAGGCGGCATCGAAGCCAACCCCTCCGACGACGACTATTTCGAAGGCGCCCGCCGCCAATCGACCGGCGGCCTCGAATTGCTTGCGACGAAGGTAACTTCGCTGCACAAATGGGACGACCTCATCCTCCCAGCGGCAACGAGCGCGCACCTTCGTGCCCTGGTCAGCCAGGTGAAGCATGCGCCAACAGTTTATGAAACCTGGGGATTTGCGAAGAAACTCGCTCACGGCAAAGGGCTCACCGCGCTATTTAGTGGGCCAGCTGGGACAGGCAAGACAATGTCCGCAGCAATCATCGCGCGCGAAATCGGGCTGGATATGTACAAAGTTGACCTCTCGGGCGTTGTCAGCAAGTACATCGGCGAGACAGAGAAGAACCTTGAGCAGATCTTCAAACAGGCGACAAACTCGAACGCAGTGCTGTTTTTCGATGAGGCAGATTCGCTATTTGGAAAGCGTACGGAGGTCAAGGACGCGCACGACCGCTACGCGAATCTCGAAGTCAGCTACCTGCTTCAGAAGATGGATGAATACCAGGGCATCACGATCCTGGCTACCAACCTGAACCAGAACATGGACGAAGCCTTCACGCGGCGATTGCGATTCGTCGTCGAATTTCCAACTCCGGGTCCAGCAGAACGGCAACCTATCTGGCGCGGGCTCTTCCCGCCGAAAGCGCCGCTGGATTCCGGCGTGGACTTCGAATTTCTCGCCTCGCGGTTCGAGCTAACAGGAGGAAACATTAAGAACTGCGTGCTTGGAGCTGCCTTTGCAGCCGCAGAGGCGGGGACCTCGATTGGCATGGAGACCCTGGTGCGGGCGGTTGCACGAGAACTGACGAAAAACGGTAAGCCCCTCCAGCAAACAGAATTCGGGGACTACTTCCCCCTGGTGACGTCTGCTCGGCGAGGTGGAAGCGGCTCACATCCTCGGCGAGGCAACTGAAGGATGCCATGGCGACACTGACGAAAGCATTCGCAAATGCTCCAGGCCGGACCATTCGCCCCGAGTTGGCGCGCCAGGCGCAGGATTCGCTGTTCGAGCGAGAAACAGAGCTATACGCGCCGCGTGCCACGGACTCCTTCGAGGATATGACTGAACTTGACGACGGCCAGCGGGACCTCGAGCCGGAGCTCGTTGAGTGGCTCGCCTCAATCGCGGCGGAACCTTCCGGGACCATGAGCGATGAGCAAGAGCAGACGTCGTCCATTGTTCTTGATGACACGGAGACCCCGCGCTTGCCTGATCCCAGCGACGCCGCCCCCGCAGGCACTGTCCAACGTTCCGCGGATGCTCCAGCTGTGGCACCAGCCGGAGCCGCGCCAATTGCTCCCGAGGCGCAGGGCGAAATGCAGCCAGGAACGCCTGAAACCGGCGTGCAAACCACGGAGGCAGCATTCAAGGATGGCGACAGCGCAATTGCTGAGGCGGAGGCCGCACTCGCCGAACCACTTGCCGAAATCCCGCCGACCGCGGATGGAACCGCCAACGACTTGGCTCAGTGGCGCGAACAGATGCGCACATCAACGACCGCCATCCCGCAGCCGAGCCTATCGGGCGACGAAGGCGTGGCAGCGATGCAATTGCAGGGTGCGACGGTTCGGTCGCGCCGCCAGAAAGCCCAGGGCGACCTTACCAACGAAGCCGAAAAGGCTCGCCGAAAGCCGCCTGAATCCAACCAGCCTCCTCAAGCGGCGCCCGAAGTGCATCCGGTTCCGGAGGCGCCAAAACTCGTGGAAGCCCGGTCTAACCTGCCCATTCCGAAGCAGTGCATGCCGGAGCTGCAGGTCAGCCCGCGCGGTTCCGTGCCAAAGCTCGGAGAAGTGCCGGTACCCCCGCCCGCGCCACCCGCACCGAACGTGGTCGTCGAGATGCAGCGGGACAGTACTGGCCCATCGACCACACCAGGCGGCGATCCGAACAAGGCACACGCCGACCGGCTAAAGCAGGCGGCCGAAGCGGAGGTCAAGCCCGAGGCCGAGAAGGAACAGGCAGACCCGCTGGTCATCGAAGACCAACCGCTATCGCCGCCCGAGCCTCTTCCAGCGCCAGCCATCGCCGCTGTATCGGTTGTCGTCGCGAACTTACTCGCTGAGCCTGAGGCGAAGGCGAGGGGCATCCTGGATGATGCTCGGAAGTTCGCGTACGGTGGCCTGCTGAAAGAGACTTACCCGGATATTGGGACAGAGGAACTGCCGGGACTCACCGAGGCTGTCTCAACCGAGCTCCAGATGGTCGCAAGGGAGGCCGGCGTCAGCGACGAAGAGCTCAAGGCGCGAGTCTCAGAGCGGCAGGCCGAACTTGCGAAGCAGCGTGAAGCTGCGGCTGCCGCCCTCAACCAGGCTGCCACCCAAGAATCCGACGGCCGCAAGCAATCGGCCCAGGCCGAATCGGACGCTGCCGCTATGGCACGCAATGCGACGGACCTGAACACCGAGAAGACGACAGAAGCGGCTGCCGGTGCGAATGATCCCTCCGTCGTGCGTGCACGTCGAGACCGATTGAAAGACGCGATTGGCCGAACGGTGGGTCAGCAGCGACAGCTCTACGACGCGGCCGCTGCTCGGCGAGGCGACCAGATCTCACGGGCGGAGCGGGTTCAACTTCTCGCTTACCAGGCGGTGGTGCAGCGGGACGTCGCCGAACTCGAGAAGGTCGAGCCAGGCCAGAGCATAACCCTCCAGCAGGCGCTCAGCGCCGCGGACTCCAGGATCTGGGGGCAGGAACGCGAGCGAGAGCTACACCGTGAGGTGCTCAAGCTGCTCACGACCACAAAGTCAATGACGTTGGGCCTCAAGTCAGACGTCAACATCGCTGGCGACAACGCGCGACGGATGATCGATCAGTGGGCTGCCGCGCTACTCACGGAGCAGGAGAGTTGGTGGGATTCCCTCTGGCGCATGTTCCAGGACTGGTCTGTGCAGGCACGGGCGGAAACACAGGCATGGGAGCAAGTGAAGGCCGGCGAAACAAAGAATGCCTTGCTCAACGACCTGGTTTTCCTCAACGGCGAGACCGCTCGTCTCGGCGAAATCACCGATCTCAAGGCTATTCAATCGCGAAAAGAACTGAGTGAGGAGCAGAAGGCGGTTCTCCTCGCGTATTACTCGAGCGGTGCCGATGCTAGGAATCCAATCGCCGCTGTCGCGGCCGGTGTCCTCGTGCGCATCTCCCAGGCCCGGCGGCCGGAGCTACTGCAACGGTTCGAGACAAAGCTGAAGGACGTGGAACCAGGCGATTGGGAGAGGCTCGACAAGCTTGGCCAGACGCAGAATCCGAACTTCAGCGCTGCTGCGTTGAGCGACAAGCTCTACGAAGCCATGAAGGGCGGGGTCACCGGCGCCGGTACGGACGAAGCGGCGGTCTTCGAGGCGCTGACACATCTCACACCGATCCAGGCTGCCGCGGTCCGCAAAGCCTACAGAGCCGAGCACGACCGGGACTTGGATGACGACCTCGACGACGAACTAAGCGGCGCAGAGTACAAGCGCGCGCAGGCACAGCTCGAAGGGAACCAGGCGCTGGCAACGGCCGCAGAACTTCACGAGGCGATGCACGGCGGCATTACCGGCCTCGGCACGGACGAGGCCACGATCATGGCCGCGCTTCGCGGGAAGAGCGAGGAAGAGCGCCAGGCGATCGAGGCGGAGTATCTGCGCGTCTACGGAACGACGCTGCAGTCGGAATTCAAGTCGGAAATGAGCGAACACGATCTCGATCGCGCAGAAGCGCTGCGCGATGGGAACGTCGCAAAGGCCGACGCGATCGCGATCGACCAGGCGATGCGCGGAGGCATCACGGGCTGGGGGACGGACGAGAAAGCGATCGAGACGGTTTACGCGGCCGTTCGCCAGGACGCCATCGCATTCGGCGCCGCGCAGAAGCCGCCGTGGACCACTGCCCAGGTAGATGCTGAGGTCAAGCGGCGCACGCTCGACGTCGAAAGTTCGTACAACACCAAATATGGAGGCGATTGGAAGCCCGGCGACGAGAGCGCGCTCCGCCAGGCATTCAACTCCGAACTTTCTGACGCAGAGTTGGACCTGGCGGTCGCACTCGCAGACTACGACCTAGTCAAAGCGGATGCCGCGCGAATAGCGATCGAGCGACAGTCCATTATTTACGCCGATGACGGCGTCATTAATGGCGTACTGGAGGATCAGTACAATCGCGCGCTGGAGAACGTGAAACGAGACCGGATCGGTGAGGTCGAGGCGCTGGAGAAGGCGGGCCAGGATGCAGATCCGCCCTGGGATGCCTACCGGCTCGAAAAGGAGAAGCGGCTCCTGGAACGCAAATTCGAAGATGACGCGCGCGTCATTGCCGGCAAGAACATGAAGGCGCTCGAGGAGAAATACGACTCCAGCTACAAGTCCTGGCCCAACACGGGCCTTCGCTACGTGATTGAACAGAACATGAGCGGCTCCGACCGGGACAAGGCTCGAGCTCTCGTCGCCAAGGGGTACATCACTCCGGCGGAGCGGATCACGTTCGCCGTGCGTGGCATCGGCACCGGCGAACAAGAGCTGAAGGATGCGCTTAAAGGCCGAACGACGGACGAGATCGCAGCCATCACCGCGGAATACGCCACGCTCAACGGCGGCGAGAACATGGCGGGCCGCATCGAATCCGAGCTCAGTGGCCGGGACGCGTTTGATACGAAGATGCTGCTCGAAGGTGTCCCCGAGAACGCAGATGAAGAAATACGGCAGATGCGGAAGCGGGCGCAGTACGAATTAGTCAACTCCAGGGCTGGCGGCGACCAGCGGGAGATCCTCGAGAATCGGCTGAAAATGCTCAACGAGCAGTACGCCGCGGTCACTGCTGCCCCGGAGGGCCCCGCGCGTACGAAGGCCGTCGCTCAATTCAAGCGCCGCTCCGGATACGTTACGTCGGCGGTCGAGTCGTACAGAAAACAGTCAGATGCAGTCACGGACGCGGTCGTCACGGTCGCGGCGATTGCTGCGGCAGCCATTGTCACGGGGGTGGTCAGCATTCTCACCGCTGGCACGGCGACCGGCCCCCTCATCGCTGGCTTCGCTGCGGCGCTGGGAACGACCACAACGGGCGTCGCTGCCGGTGCTGCTGCTATCGCCGCTATCGCGGCAACGGTGATCGCAAAGCAAGTGATGCTCGGCGCCGCCTATGGCTGGGAGGACATGGGCGTCGACTTCGCGGTGGGAGCGGTCGAGATAGCCGCGGCTGTCGGCACGGCGGGCATGGCCAACGCGCTGCTCAAGGCGGGCCAGGCGGGCCGCCTCGCATCGATGGCCGGGAGCAAGTCCCAGTTCACGCGGATGATGGGTCACGCGCTCGCCGAGGGAGCAGAGGGCATCGTCAGTTCGGCTCCCGGCGCCCTCGCTGGGAATCTGCTGAACGACAAGAACTGGGAACAGGGCAACCCGTTTGCGAACATCGCCACTGGCAGCCTTATCGAAACCGGCATGGGGACGATGATGGGCGCCGGCATGGGTGCCATGGGTGGCCGAAAGAACCCGAATACGCGGGGAGGCAAGCCCTCCGGCGACCTTCTTGCACATCGCGGGTCTGCCGAGGGCCGGCTCGCGCAGTGGAAGGCGTACAAGCGCGAAAACCCGAACGCGAACCTGCGGCAGTTCCTGGACCAATTCGACCAGGGGGTTGCTCAGCGACTCGCCGGCGAGACCGCGAACGCACAGCTCCAACGCGGCCTTCGCGGCGACCTCCTCAGTGGTCTCGAACCGAAGGCTCGTGGAGTCCTCGGCGACGTGCAGCTTAACGTCGTCAGCGATTCCGAATTTACTCGCCTTGCCCGGGGGCAGAATGGCGCGACCGCGCTCGTTACCGTCGGTGGCGTGACGAAACTGCTCATTCGCGAAGGTACGGACCCCAGGGCGCTCAGGGCGGAGGGGGAATCCCTCGCTCGCAACCTCGTCCGGGACGCGAAAGGCATGCCCGTCCGCGCGAGCGACGTGCTTCCGCGTGATCTCCGCGGCCGCATCCCCGTCCAGGTGGACCCAGCACTCACGGGTAATACGGTCCGGGTACTGTACGACCTTCACCCAAAGACCGGCCTGCTGCTGAACATCCGCATCCTCACTGGACCGGCGGCGACCGTCGCGGACATCGGGCTGCATGCGCGCACCGCCCGATTGATGCAGCGCTATGGCGGTTTCCTCGGCCGTGCCCAGGTCCTGCTCGAGCGCGTGACGGCGTGGGTGACTCGCAACGGGCCGCTCACTCCGGGTTCGCGAGCCTGGGAAGCGCGGTTGGAAGTTGAGAAGCTGCCACGCGTCATCCGCGACCGGCTAAAGCAACTCGAACAAACGAATCTCACGCCAGTGATGCGCAAGGAGCTGCTGGACGATGTGGCGAGCCTCCAAAAGCAGCTCGACATGCACGATCGCGCCCTGCGCGACATGGAACAGCTTCCTGGCCGGGGGTTCGTCGCGGCGGATGCAAAAGCCACCGTGACCACGCAGACCGCAGTCGTTCCAGCGAAGGTGAAGGATGTCACCCTGCCCCAGGGCCTGCAGAACTTCCCCAACATCCACAACATCGTGGACCGACTGGCGAACCGGCCAGGCCTCGTCAGCCCTGCCGCGTTTCAAAAGGTGCTGAACAACCTCGATGCCTCCGTCCACGGTCAGTTTGTGGGCGACTTGAACACGATGCTGGCGTCCGTCGAGAAGCTGGCGGCTCGCGGGGATGACTTTTCCGGAGCTTCGAAGATCCTCGCGGGATTGGCGAGCGATGACGCCGCGACGCGCGATACGGCTCGATTCCTGCTTCGGCAGGCGAACGCACAGGCCACACGCGATGTCGCGACAACCGCAGGCGACACACTCGTCGCAGCGAGCAACATGCTCAAGAAGTTCAGCATCGACGATATCCGCGCGATCCATGCGAGACATCCCGGCCCCCGCGACACCGAGCCTCGCCTTTTCGGGGCAATCGCGACCCTGGCCATGAAGCTCGACCACATCGACGCACCCGGCCTGCAGAAGCTGATCAATAAGGCCGGAACGGTGATGAACCAGGCCGGGGAAAAGCCGAATATCTTCCGCCTGCTTGCCATTCTCGAGAGCCTGCCGCCCGGAAAGTACAGCCCTGCACAGCTCCAGGCCGCGATCAGCGCGCAAAATCAGCTTGCCGCCAATCTGAAGAAGCTTGGAGCAAGAGTCATTGACGGTGTCGCCAAGAAATTGAACGTCGCGCGCACGCCTGAAGGCTTCCTGCCGCTCAGCAAGGTGGCGCGATTTAAGAAAAAGGGAAACACTGGCTTCGGCACCGCACTCAACGCATTCTTCCGCGAGCCGGACCTCGTGAAGGGCATCATCGATACGGTCGTCTCGGGCAACGGACGGCTCTACAAGGGGCGATGGCTTGCGCTGCAACTGGCGCTGCGCGACCCAGATGTGGAAGCGGCGCTTTCCAATGGATTGATCGGCTTTTACTGGGAAAAGGCGCGGTTGAAAATGCTCAACGCTGCGAAGGCGCAGGGAAAGACCGTCGATGTCCTGGCACAGCAACCGATGTCTGTCGGGAACGTCACATCGGATGTCGATGCGGTCATCGTGCAATCCACGAATAAGCGCTCCAACACGATGAGAGTC
>JBBSKE010000094.1:0-10521 GCA_038256595.1 Tepidiformales bacterium
ATAGGCCGAATAGTTGCCCTCCCAGCGCTTCAGCCGCACGCCGGCATCGCGCGCGGGCACCGGCTCCATCTCGAGGATGGTGGTGACCGTCTCGTCGAGCAGGTAGCGGTCGTGCGAAATCACGACGACGCAGCCTTCGAAGTCGCGAATCAGCCGTTCGAGCGCCGCCTTGCGCGAGAGGTCGAGGTGGTTGTCCGGCTCGTCGAGGAGCAGCAGGTCGGGCTCGGTGATGATGCAGCGGGCGATGCCGATGAGCTTGCGCTGGCCGCCGCTCAGCAGCTCCATCGGCTTCAACCACGATTCTTCGTCGAACTCGAGCGCGCGGAGGAGCCCCTCGGCGCGGTTGCGAATGCGAAAGCCGCCGGCGCGGTCGAACTCTTCGAGCAGCTTGCCATGGTGTCGAAGGACGACATCGAAGCGGTCAGCGTCGGCGAGAACTTCCGGGTCGCCCATCTCGTGCTCGGCGCGGTTCATGGCCTCGGAGAGCTGCTGGATATCGTCGCGGGCGGCGAGCAGTTCGTCGATCGCGGAGCGGCCGGGCTGCCCCGAGAACTCCTGGACGAGGTAGGCGACCTTCGCGTTGCGGCGCAGAGTGACCGTGCCCTCGTCCGGCCTGTCGATGCCCGCGAGGATGCGCATGAGGGTCGATTTGCCGCAGCCGCTGGGCCCAATGAGCCCGATCCGTTCGCCGTCGTTCAGCGAAAGGTTGAGGTTGCGAAAGATGAGGCGGCCACCATGCAGGCGGCCAATGCCGTTGAGGTCGGCGACAATCATGATCGATTCCCGGGGCGAACGCGTCGCATGGTTGCGACCACATTACACGCAGGGCAGGGGATCGGCCTCACCCGTTCGTTGGAGAAGGGAGAAGAGCGAGGTTAGAAGAGTGACGGGTGAAGGGCTGCGCGCTTCCGAGGCTTTCGGCGATACTGGGTTCGGCGCCTCGTTTGTCGCCAAGCCAGCAATTCGAAGTGGAAGCAGGTTGCCGAGGTGAACTTTATGGATGCCTGCCTCGCCGGGGAGTGCGAGCCTGACGCCATTGACGATTATGTCGCAGCCTGGCACGAAGGTGGCGATGGGCTGCCGCTCTGGCAGTTTCTCGGCATGACGAGCATCGAATACAGCGCATGGGAATCGGACCCTCGCGTGCTCCCGGCGATTCTCAAGGGCCGCCGCCAGGACCGGACGTTCAAGCGTCCCCGCCGCTGAGAATCAGCGTCAGCAGCGGCCGCCAGCGCCGACCGGTTCGAGTTCCGGATTGAGAAGCACTGTCGGGCAGCAGATTTCCGTGCAGAAGTTCGCGAGCCAGCGGACCGTCTCGTCGTCGAGGCAGTAGCAAAGGTCATCTTCGACCGTGCCCTTGATGATTCCTGCCTCCTTGAGCACCTTGAGGTGCTGCGAGACGGTCGATTGGGCGAGCGGCAGCACATCGCGGAGGTCGGTCGCGCAGGCGTTTCGCTTCGAGAGTTCAGTGACGATGCGAATCCGCGCCGGGTTGCCGAGCGCCCGGAAAACGGCGGCGGCGCGGTCTTCGTCTTCGCTGAGGCTGTCGATGTTCTTCATGATTTTGCCCTGAAACTGGGGTTGACCCCGTGATAACGCAATTATACGATACCGGCACGCTTCGTAAAAATACGATGCAAGGAGTTTCCAGCCATGCCCATGTCTACCGACCAGGAGATCCGTGACACCGTCGCCGCCTCATATGGCAAGCGCGTCCGCGAGATTCTCAATCCCCTCGAACTCATCCCGCTGACGGCCGCGGGCGATTCCTGTTGCGCCCCGACTGCAAGCGCCGCCTCCTGCTGCGGCACCGAGGCCAGCGACGAATCCTCCTGTTGTGGCACCACTGCCTCCGACGGCGACGTCCAGATTGTCCGCATCGCCGAGATGTATGCCGACGCGGGCATCAGTGACCTTCCCAGCACCGTGACCGACGTCGCGTTCGGCTGCGGCAACCCGACCGCGATTGCGGCGCTCCAGCCGGGCGAAACCGTGCTCGACCTCGGCTCCGGCGGCGGCATCGACTGCTTCCTCGCGGCGAAAATGGTCGGCCCGGAAGGCAAAGTCCTCGGTGTCGATATGACGCCGGAGATGATCGACCTCGCCGAGAAGAACCGCGCGAAGGTCGGTGCGACGAACGTCGAGTTCCGCCGCGGCGAGATCGAATCGCTCCCGGTCGATTCCGAAACGGTCGATGTCATCATCTCGAATTGCATCATCAACCTCTCGCCGGACAAGGACGCCGTCTTCCGCGAAGCCTTCCGCGTACTGCGCCCAGGCGGCCGCCTCCAGGTCTCGGACATAGTCTGGACGAAGGAGGTCCCCGAATCGGTGAAGGGCGATATGGAATCGTGGGCGGGCTGCATCGCCGGCGCGCTCGTGGAGTCGGACTATCTCGCGAAGATCTCGGCGGCGGGCTTCAGCGACGTGACCTCAGATGCGCGCGAATACGACGGCGGCAAGGGCATCGCTTCGGCGAATGTCGTGGCCTACAAGCGCTAGGCTGCTTCGATCGCGGCGTTCTCGGCGGGTCCGGTGTCTTGGCACCGGGCCCGTTTTCGCGTTCGAAGGCAGCGCATTCCGCTGGCGAAGTGCTCAAGTGATAAGCGAGTCGTAGTCGTTGAGCCAGGTGTCGGCGAGGCATTCGGCAAGCGACAGGTCGTCCGCGTCGACGCAGTGCGCCGGGGTGTCATACCAGCGGCTTACATCGCCGTGTTCGATGCCGAAGCGGCCCAACTCGCGGGAGACGAAGAGCTTCGCGGGCAGAGGGTGGGTCCAGCCGACATCGCCGGGCACCCGTCCGGCGATACCCACCACCATGCCATAGGTGACGAACGGCTGAACCGCGCCGCCAGGCCAACCAGCGCCCAGGTCTGGCACGAGAATGAAATGGCAGCGTTCGTCATCGACCGACAATACATCTCCTCGCGTGGTACATTCCGTTCCGTTCCGTCTCCATTGTCCACCCGTTCGAAGCTCGGCATCGGTCCGCTGGAGGACTGAGCCGCGAAACCCGCCAGGCGTGAGTGGTCCGGCGGAGATCATTCCAGGCGAGAACCGCTCGAAAGAAGCGCAGGATGACCATGCAAGATCGCCCCGCGAACCGCCTGCTGCAGGCGATGCCCGCGAACGCCTATGACCTGGTCGCGCCCGTCATGCAGAAGAAGACCTACGAGCGTGGCTATGTGCTCCATCGCCCCGGCGAGACCATCACCCACATCCAATTCCCTCTCGATTGCATGGTTTCGATCACAGTGACCATGCGAAATGGCCGCACGAGCGAGGCGGGCGTCGTCGGCAGGCGCGAGATGGCGGGCATCAATGCCTTCATGGGCCGCAAAGAAACAACCCAGACGGAGTACGTCATCCAGGCCTCCGGAGACCTCATCGAGGTGCCCGCGCGCATCCTCCGCGACGAATTCGACCGAAACCTGGAGCTTCGCGAGCTTTTCTTACGGTTTACGCAGGCGATGTTCGCGCAGGTCACCCAGAACACGGGCTGCAACAACCTGCACTCGATGGAGCAGCGCTTCGCCCGCTGGCTGCTGGAAGTGCGGGACCGGGTGGAATCCGACGACCTGCGGCTGACGCACGAGTTCATGGCCGAGATGCTCGGGGTGCGGCGGGCGGGCATCTCCACGATCTCTAGCAAGTTCGCTGCGGACGGCCTGATCACGAATAGCCGCGGCGAGACCCAGGTGCGCGACCATGCCGGGCTCGAATTGATCGCCTGCGAGTGCTACGGCGTCATCCGCGACGAGTACGAGCGGCTCATGACCCACCCGCGAGAGTAGGCTGGGCCCAACGGGCGCCGGGACATTTGCAGTTTGGGGCCAGATGCCTCCACGCCGAGGGCGTGATATCGTGAACCTGTTCGGGGTGTAGCGCAGCCTGGTAGCGCACTTGAATGGGGTTCAAGAGGTCCCGCGTTCAAATCGCGGCACCCCGACCATCTTCCCCTCTGGTCTCATTTGCTAGCCGAGAATCCGCTCTATCTGCGAGCGGTGCTCCTCATCGTGGTGGTGCACGTTCTCCAGGGCGCTGAGAACGCTGTAGTCCGACGAGCCTCCGGCCATGCGGTAAAACGTCTCTTCGTCCACGCCTTCGAAGGCCGTTACCAGCGCTTTCCGTGATTGCTCCAGGGCCGCACGCACGGTTGCGGGCGAGGAGAGGTCCGCCGGCGACTCTGGTGAAGCGGGCGAAGAGCCGCGCATCTTCCCGATCATCCCGGCGTAGTGGTGCTCAGATTCGATGATGTGCTTGAGCACGCCGCGGACATCCCAGCCTCCGCGCAGGCCACGGTCGAGATCTCCGGCTCCGAGAGCGTCGACGACTCCCAGGAGTTGCTGGCGGCCCGTGTCAATGAGCGACCGGGCGCGAGAGAGATCAGTTTGGAAATCGCTGGACATGATTCACCTGCAAATCAACTGGCCGGCGCGCCGAACGTGGGCGCTGCCGGTGGGGCCACGCTCACATTGGCTTGCGCGCGAACACGGTCACTCCCCGGGTGCCAAATTCGGCCGCATCGGATTCGTGCTTGCTCCCGGAAAAGACATCGACCTCGTTCGACATCACCGTGTCTTCAAAGCCAACCATCGACAGGATTTGCCTCCACTCTGCTTCCAGCAGAGCACCGGCAATTCAGCCGCTCCAGAGTTCGATGTCGTCCCGCGCGTCCTGCGGTACCGGTTCGTGGACGAGAATGTCACCGACCTGGATTCGTCCGCCCGGCCGAAGAACTCGAAACATCTCACGGAACACGGCGACCTTGTCGGGGCAAAGATTCACCACGCCGTTGCTGATGACGACATCGACTTCGCCGTCACCAACCGGGAGTGATTCTGCATAGCCGTCGAGCACTGCGAGTTGCTCGAAGCCCATCGCCTTCGCAGACGAGAGGGCCTTGGCTCGCATTTCCGCGGTCATGTCGATAGCGACGACTCGTCCGGTTGGGCCGACCTGACCCGCGGCAATCAGGGAATCCATGCCAGCGCCGCATCCGACATCCAGGACCACTTCTCCTGCGGCAAGTTCGCCGAAGCGGAACGGGTTGCCGGTGCCCGCAAAGGACGCGACCACGGCTTCTGGCAGCGCGGCGAGGGCTGCTTCGGGGTATCCGAGCATGCGAGCCAGCGGGGCGCCGGTGTGGAAGTGAAAGCCGAGCCCCGGGTTCATCGCGACATCCCGGTACTTCTCGGAAACGCGCCTGCGTAGCTCCGCACGGTCGATGTTGGCGATGCCGGTCGAGGATTCAGTCATGGCGGCACTCTTCCTGTTGCTCGCGAGAAATATAGCGAACTCGCCAGGGAAATGCTTGGATACTGGTGCTTTAATACAGTGGGCCAACGAGGATTGGGCCGCCGACTGGAGTGTTCATTTCCTCGACGCTCACGCGGCTGATCGAGAGGGCGACGTAGCGGCCCGAGGCGGTCCAGTCGTACTGGAGCTTCGGCAGCGCCAGGGCGGCCACGGCGGACCCGCTGCCATCGACCGTGAACGTCCCGGCGCTGAGGCGCGTGTCGTCGTCGAGCACGATCCAGACGGCGTAGCGCTCGGTATCCGGCAATTGGGCGAGGCCCGTGACCGCCACGACGCCTTCGCTGCGGTCTTCGCTCATGAAGATGCGCCCCGCGGCTCGCAGATCCGGCGAAAGCGCGGCGAGCGTGAAGACGGCATCGTCGGTGGTCACGTTCTGAATCTGGTCGAGCGGGCTTTCCTCGTTTCGAGATTGGAGCAGGAAGAAGGCGCCCCCACCGAGCAAGGCGAAGATGGCGACGGCCGCAGCGGCGCTCCCCCATCTGACCCAGCGCCGGGCTGCCGGGAGATTGGCGGGCGTCTTGTTCGAATCGGCATCCGCGATGGTGTGTTCGATGCGGTTCCAGGCATCCTCAGAGGGCGCCCGCAGGTTCGCGCGATAGAGCGCCTCGGCCGCAGATTCCAGCGCCTGCAGTTCGGCCCGGCAGCGGAGGCAGTCGGCAAGGTGGCGTTCGGCGACTTCACGCTCGTCATCTTCGATGGAGCCGATGGCGAGGAGCGCGAGCAGGTCATCGACGTGCCCGCAACCATGCGAATCCCTGGGGTCAGTCATGACCTGTCCTCCCGGCCGCGAGTTGCTCTCGCAGCCGAACCAGTCCGCGCCGAATCCAGCTCTTAACGGTGCCCGGGGGCGTCTCCATGTAGGCCGCGATCTCGGCGTGGGTGAGTCCGCCCAGCGATGCAAGGAGGATGGCGGTCCGCACCTCGGCCGGCAGCTCTCGCAGGACGGTGGCGACATCGCCGGTCTCCATGCGCGAGCCGACATGCCCGCGGAGGACGAGCAGGCCCTCCGGCACATCCTGCAGCGGCAGCACCTGGCCGCCGCCGCGCTTGGCCGCGTTCGAACTGCGCAAGCGGTCGATTGCGCGGCTGCGGGTCATCGTCACGAGCCAGGCGGCCGGGCTGGCCTGTGCCGCGCGATAGCGGTTCGCCTGCTCCCAGCACTGGACGAAGACGTCCTGCACGACCTCTTCGGCCGACTCCCAGTTCTGGAGGGTTTCGAAAGCGATATGCAGGAGGAGGCGCGAATGACGCTCGTAGAGACGGCGCAAGGCGAGCTGGTCGCCACTACGGATCGCGGCGACGAGCAGCTGATCCTCGCGAGCAAGATCGCGAGAACCAGCCACCGGGGAGGTGACACGGATGTCTTCCTCCCCGGGCGCCAGGTGGCGCGGCGCTATCGCCATCGCCGGTGCACGGAATCGATCACGATGCGCGCTGCCGCCGGCGGTTGAGAATCGTCATTCCAATACCTCCCGAGAGAACGGCTGCGGCAAGGATAGCGAGCGGCAGGCCGAACGTGTTGCCGCCCTCTTCGGAGCCGAGCGCGCCCGTGCCGGTCGATGGGACCCCTGGGGGCGTGGCTGCGGGAATCTGGCCGCGAACGACGCCAGCGGGGTTCGCGATCGAATGGACGTTCACGTAGAGGCCGCCACGGTTGAGCGCGGCGATGAACCCAGCCATATCGCCCGCGAGCGAGCCGCTGAGCTGCGCGACGCTAATCGTCCCGGCGACGTCGATGGAGTTGACGCCGGCCTGGTTCGGGCCGAAGAGGAAGGCGACCACAGGACCATTCGCGCCCTTATCGCCGATGTGGATGTGGGCCATGGTCATCGATGTGCCTGTCGCCTTCAGGACGTAGGAGAGCGACTGGCCTTCGAGCTTCCACTGGAACGAACCGGTCGCGGGAGACGTGACGGGCGGCACTTCTTCGGCGCCGGTCAGCGTGATCGTGCGTGCACCGGCGAGCGGGGTAGTGGGGGCGGCGGACGTGGGCGCGACTGTCGCGGCGGTCGTTGGCACGGTGGTCGCAGCGGTCGTCGGCGGGACAGCAGTTGGCGACGCCTGGGCGGCCTGGACCACGACGGTACCGTTCATCCCGTCCGGGTGAACCACGCAGCGGTAGGTGTAGGTGCCGGCCTGTGTGAACGTGAAGGCGAAGGTCTGGTCGGCGCCCGTGAGGACGGTGCTGTCGAAGGTGGCCGGGCCGGAGACGGTGGTCACGGAGTGGGGGAGTGCGTCGGACCAATCCCAGGTGACGGTATCGCCGGTGGAGACGGTGACGGAACTGCTTGTGGGCACGGACCAGGCGACGGTCTGGTTCGCCGCCAGGGTGCGAATTGGCTTCTGGAGGGCGAGCGTGCCCCCGATGGCAGCGATGGCAATGGCAGCCCCGAGCGCCGGGACTCTCAGAAATTTGAGCATGAACAACTCCTCACTAACGCGGGTATGAGCGTCTCTACGGAAAGCGAGGGACGGTTGGATGCAGAGGGAGCGCATTTCTCGCGTTGACCCGGCATTGACCCCGGCATTGCTGGCGAGAGTGGGGTGATCGGGCTGCGAAGACTGTTAGCGAATTGAGAGGAGCTTGAGGTTAAAGCGAACCTGATTCGGGCTGTCCGGCTGCTACGGTCGCCATACGGTCGCGATCGGGTTACATCCCGGTAACGCGCCAGTTACCTATTGGATGTTTGGAGGATGGAAGGGTATGGAAAACACGAGACAACTGAGAACGAAGCGCTGGGCGCTGGGGAGCACCCTCGCCGGAGTGCTCCTGGGGGCGGGCACGCTCTGGTATGGCGCGACCTCGGAACGGGCCGAAGCGCATGGCACTGGATCGCCTGATGCATGTAAAGCGTCCGGCGTGGCGGAGATCGAAGTCGGTGACGGCCCAAGCTCTGTGACGTACGACGCCCCCTCGGGCAAGGAGATCACGTTTGCCTGCGTGAAGTCCAGCACGTTTCATTCGGCCTCGTACCCTGCACCAACGGATGTTGCGGTCGGTGATGGGTGTTTTCTGATCGACTTCGTCGATGCAGACACTGTGACCGTCACGGAAAGCGGCGACCCGGGCTGCCAGGACATCAGCCACATCGACGTCGGCCTGGCGGACGCGGCGACCTCGACAGCAACCGCGACCAACACGGCCACCGACACTGCTACGAACACGGCCACGGCTACGAATACCTCCGTGGGAGACACGGCGACGCCCACGAACACCGCGACGAATACGTCGACTCCGACGAACACGTCCACAAATACTCCGACGAATACGGCGACCAACACCGCTACCAATACTCCGACAAATACGGCGACGAACACGCCTACGCAGACGAGTACCGCAACTCCGACGAATACCCCGGTCGATGACTCCTCTACGGGGCCGACGAGTACCGCGACGAGCACGTCTACGTCTACTCCGACGAACACGGCGACGAGTACGTCAACTCCGACGAACACCGCCACAAACACTCCAACGAATACGGCGACCAACACGCCCACGCAGACGAGTACCGCAACTCCGACGAACACGCCGGTCGATGACACGTCCACGGGGCCGACTAGCACACCCACAAATACGACGACCGCTACGCCGACTGCAACAAACACGCCGTTGCCAACCGCTACCGCGACGACCGTTACAGATTCGACGCCCTCCCCGACCGCGACGGAAACCTCGCCGGCAGGTTCGACTCCCACTGCGACGGCGACCACCGGGCAGCCAGCCCCGACGAACACGTCGACGGCGACTCAGCCGCCGGCTACGACTTCGACCAGCGTTCCGACAACCGCGACGCCAACGCTGACCCCGGTTGATCAGGTAGGCGGCGTTCGAACTCCCGGCCCGGGCACGCCGACCTCCACTTCGGTGGCGCCGACTTCGACGCCTACCAGGCAGAACGCCACTGCAACGCCGACCCGCACTCTGACGAGCAGCGTCGCTGGCGCACGGACTCCGGGAGTACCGCGTGCCGGCACCGGCACCGCGGGTGGCGATGACGGATCCGCGCTGCTGTTCGTGAGTCTCGGCATGATCGCCGTGGCCGTAGGCTCCAGCCTCGTCCTCGTCGGCAACCGCCGCCGGCCACAGTAATCCGGCTAGCTCCGGAATCTAGGCAAACAAAACTGCCGGCACCTTAAGCGAGGTGCCGGCAGTTTTGATCTGAGAGATGCGGGGAAAGCCTACGAGGCGGGGTGCAACTCACGGAGCGTAGATTGCATGTCTTCAAGCAGCTCGCTAACCGTCTTAAAATAGCGCCCGTGGGTCTTGCGGATGGCCGCTTCGGATTCGGCACCAAGAACGACTATCTCGACGTCCTTCTGCCCACGGTACTCCCGCTCGAGCTCGAACCGACGGCGAAGAGCCGCGTCGCCTTCGGACTCGTTGAAAGCAGCGATCGGCCGGATAAGCTCGCCGAGCTTCTGGTCGTAGACGAGAAGGAAACTATTCATCGCAGATCCAGTATGTCAGATACGGCCCGGAGGGCGCCAGATAAATTACCTCGAACTTCCCCAAGGAGTTCCCTGATGCGCAGATCGTTTGCCTCTATTTTGGAGAGGAGCAACGCAACGTCCGCTGCGGTGGAGTAGGTCTCGAACGTCGCCTTGAGAGCCGCTGATTCGGCTTCAGATTCGATCTGTGCCAGCTCCCGTTGCTCATAACTTTCAATGTCGATCGAGATTCGTTGCATGAAATCAACTATGGCGGCGCCAGATTCTGCCGCCTGACCATACCGGATCTCCCGCCCGAGTAGGTCGCCCAAGCGCTCATAGGTTTCAGCCCACAGGTGCTGAAGCATCGTTCGAACCTGAACTTCGACGCGCGCATCATCGATCGAGACCACGACGTGGACGGCCCGATATCCGCTGCTTGGCGCGACTCTGCGATCGTTAATTTTCGCTGCAGGAAACACCTCCAAGATCCGATCGCGCACCAGATCCTGAGTCCCACGGCTCTCCCCGACGACGACTCGGGCACCGGCCAGGTCGTCAACGCTTGAGAGCCCAATTCCGCCACGTTGGAGTTTCTCCACGAGCGTGCCAATCGTCTTGACGCGCGAAGATGGCTCAAGGTACGTGCCGTCAGGAAGCTGGATCATTCGCAAACGCTCGACGACGGTCGATAGCACTTGACGCCGCGACTGTAGCAACGCGAAGAGCAGCTCTTCGTCGCCGTCGCGGGGCGTGCCTTTGCGCCGGCGGTCG
>JBBSKE010000095.1:0-10513 GCA_038256595.1 Tepidiformales bacterium
CAGACAGAACCAGCGCTAACGCTCCCTCCGATACATCGCGAGCGGTCGATTCCCGGTGCTGGTGGCGACGAACAACGCCGCTCCCGGCATCAACGTCGATGGAATAGACATCCACGTTCACCACGACCCGCCCGAAGACGCGAAGACCTACCTGCACCGCTCGGGCCGAACCGCCCGCGCCGGCGCCTCGGGTCTCGTGGTCACTCTCGTTCAGCCGAGCGAGATGCGCGATTTCAACTTCATCCGGCGCGATGCGGGTCTCCGCACGGCCGTCGTCCCGATGGGCCCGCAGGACCCGCGCCTCGCCGACCTGGCCTCGTTTGAGCCGCCGGTCGAAGAGGAACGCCGCCCGCGTCAGCCTCGCCAGGTCGTCGCCGATGGCAACGCCTACAACCCCAACGCTCCCCGGCGCGAATGGCGCCCGCGGAACGGCGGCGGTGGTGGTGCCGGCGGTGGCCAGAACCGTTACCGCGGCAACAACAACGCGCGCGCCGGCTCCCGCTAAGGGAACCCCGGCCGCGTAGTCACGCACCAACCTAAGAACGGGCACCCTCCACCACGGAAGGTGCCCGTTCTTGCGTCCCCACCCAACGATCGGAACCCGACAGGGATTGAAGGGTCGTCACGACTGCCGCCAAACCTCCCGCCCGCCGGCCCACCCCTTCCGTACCGAACTGCGCAAGACGGCCTGACCCATTTCCGCTAGAGTGGGCCGGTTCGAACCGCGTCGCTTGCGCGTCGGACCGAGGAGGCGCGCTATGACCACCGAAGCCAGGACAGAGCCGTTCGTCGGCCAGGTGCTCCCCACCCGGAGCTGGACGATCACCCCGGAAGCGGTCGCGTTCTATCGCGGTGGCCTCGCGGTCGATGCCCGGGCGGGGGTGCCGCAGATGCTGGCGAACGGCGCCGAGCCGACCCTGCTCTTCTCGCAGCAACGTGGCCATCTCTGGCTGCGGCACGAATGGGAGCTCTACCAGCCGCTCGAAATCGGCCTCACCTACTCGGTCGACCTCGTCGTGCGTGACATCTACCCGCGGCGGGACCGGACGATCCTGCTCACGGAGACGGCGATCACCGCGCCGGACGGCAGCCTCGTCTCGCGTCAGCGCCACCACCAGAGCTTCCTCCTCGATAATCCGCCCACCGGCGAGGTCCAGTTCCGCGACCCGACAGCCAAGGAGGGCGCCTCGACGCCGCCGGTCCCGATGACTCGCGAACTCGCCTCGATCGAGCGCACCGTGACCCTCGAAATGTGCGGCGAGTTCTTCCACGGCTCGAAAAGCTACCACTCCGACCAGGAGCAATCGGCCGCTCTTGGATTCCGCGATGTGGTCGTGGGCGGGCGCATGAGCATGGGCTACGTCGGCGAACTGCTCGACCAAACGCTGGGCGAGTCGTGGGCGAGGAGCGGTAAGCTGCTCGTCAAGTTCACAAACGTTCTCTGGCCAGCCGAGACCATCCGCGTGACGGTCGGGCTCGGCGGGCCACTGGCGGATGACCCGGAACGCGACTCCGTCGTCGCCCGCGTCGAGAAAGCGGACGGCGTGGTCGTCCTCGTCGCCGAGGGCAGCGTGGCTCGCGCGTAGCCGGCGTAGCACGTTACGCATCCCGCTTTCACACTCGATCCATGGCTATTTCACTTGACCGGCTGAGTCGCTGGGATGCCTGGGCGAACCGCCAGGTCCTCGAAACGTTGCGTGCGTCGAACGGCGAACCGCGACTCGCCCTTGCGGCGTTCCAGCACGTGCTTGCCGCCGAAGTCACCTGGTTCGAGCGGCTCGCAGGCGACCCGAAGGCGTTCATGCCGCTCTGGGCGGAGCCGTCGCTGCCCCTTTGCGAGGAGTGGCACACCCGGCCCATCGCCCACCACGCAGAACTGCGCGCGCAACTCGCCGCCGCCAGCGTCCCGGAAACCTTCACCTACCAGAACTCTCGCGGCGAGCCATTTACCGACTCCGTCGAGGAGATCCTCACGCATCTCTTCATGCATTCGAGCCAGTATCGCGGCGAGGCAGCCGGATTCCTCAACCAGACAGAGCATCCTTCGCCTGACCTCGACATGATCGTCTGGGCCCGCCTCGGCGAGCCGGACTAGCGTCGCAAGTAACTGGATACGCAAAACGGGCACCTTGTAGAGAGGTGCCCGTCGTGGTCGGGGTGAATCTGGTGGTGCCTCGCCGGCCTAAAGCGTCGGCGGCGGCGGTGGAGTCACCACTGGCGGAATTGGAGGCGTCGTTGTCGGCGGCTCCAGGTCCGGGAGGGTCGGCGGCTCGGGCCGCAGCGGAATCGGCGGCACCGGGTCTGGCTGGAACGGCGCTGGTGGTGGCGTAACCAGTGGCGTCGTCGTCGGGTCGGTTGGCCGCATGGGCGTTTCGCTCATCGTCATACGAACGTGACCTGTTCGCCGGGCGCGGGCTGCTTGTCGTCGGCAATGTCGACGGTCATAACCGGCGTGTTCGCCTCTTCGATAATCTTCTTCGCGTCCGCGGTGCCCTTCGTGAACTTCTCCAGGGCCGGCACGTTCTCCAGGTCCGAAGGCAGAATGATCAGGTCGGCACCGTGCTCCTCGGCGTAGGCGTTAAGGGCCTCGGCGCCGCGGGAGTCCGGGAGCCAACCCCAGGCATCGACGCCGGCTGCACGAGCCTCTGCGACCAGGCGGCCAATGACCATGCGGCCAGCAGCCTCCAGGTCCGCGGGCGCGAGTTCGCTCGGCGTCTCCTTATCGCGGTCGCCCGACCAGAACGTCGGCGTGGGCGAACCGAACCGGCCGCCTGCTTCCGCGTCGTAGAAAATGAGCTTCGAACCGTGCTGCTTCGCGGCCTCGAGCCCGGCATTGATAACCGGGCCGTACTTTTCAAGGTCCTCGCCGATATAGGTGATGATGCACGAAGGGCCGGTCTTTCGCTCGACGTTGACCGTGCGGTCCATCGCCCCCGTGGCAGATTCGCCGACACCAGTTAGCGGCGAGGTCGAAGGCGGGTCGCTCGCGGGGAAGGAATCCTCCACAACCTGGTCGAGCTGCCGCTCGGTCAAATCTTCGGGGCGGACATCGGCGCTAAGGCCGGTTCGGGTCTTGTCATTCGTCATAACGTGCCTCCTGGGGCAAGTCGCCGGAGCCCGTAGGCTCCTGCACTCCCAAATCCTATTCCTCGACCCGTCGCAGCTTCGCGCGGGCCGGGGCAGGAGGTGTTGCGAATGACTAACAACGCCGAAAAGTGGTGCTACCGCTTAACAACGGGCAGGACCAGCCGCGAGCAACTTGCCGGCCCCAGGTAGACCCTGGTTGTCGATGGCAGCGGGTTCACTTCGAAGAACGGGAAGTCGCTCGCCGAGAGGTCCACGCGGATGCGGTGGCCTTTCTTGAACAGGTTTGCCGTCGCCCAGATCTCGATTTCGAACTCGTAGACCACTCCCGGCTGGAGTGCTTCCGGCGAATCGTGTGATTCTCGATGGCTCGCCTTGAGCGCGCCGAAATTGAGCAGCCGTGCCCGCCCATCTTCGAAGACGTCGCAGAGCCGCAGGCAGAAATCGACATCCGGGGCGTCGCACGAGGCCGCAATCACCAGCTTCATCGCGCCGATGACCTCGACATCCTCCTCCAGCGGCGGCGTCGAGAAAACAAGCGATTTCGCTTCGAAGCTGCGCTGGTCGTCCGGGTGGTGAGGCGTGCGGTTCGGGTTCTCCGGGTCGTGGACGAGCGCCAGGGTCGTTTCGGACCCTGGTTCGCGCAGGAGCAGGCCGTCGTTCGCCGAATCGGAGCCGCCGCCAGGACCGGGCGCCAAGTAGAAGTCGGTCCTCACGGCCGGCACCGGCCATTCCGGCTCATCGATCCAGGTCTCGTCGCCGTAGCGGTAGAGGCGCGCGGCCGGGCCATCGAGGACGCCGTTCTCGTGGCCGCGCAGGTAGTGGTCGAACCAGGCGACCTGCAGCGCGCCAATCTCGCCATCGCCCGCCTCCGCAGGCGCACCGAGCCAACCGGGGCCGATGACCAGTCGCTTCGGCACGTCCACCTCGGCGTGTGCGGTCAACGTGCCGCGAATGAAGTGGTCGTACCAGACGCCACCATGGAAGACCGGGATGTCCAGTTCCGCGTGGCGGGAGCCGTAGCTCCGCGCCTTCCAGAAGTCGTCGTAGGTCTTGTGCTGGTACATCTCCGTGAGCCAGTCGAGGTTCTGGGGATTCTTCCCGGCGAGCATCCGGTCGTAGGATTGGGCATAGCGCCGCTCGTAGACGCTGCGCTTTATCTCGTAGTTCGGGTCCGATTGGCTGCCCGGGTGCTGCGGGGCGATGTTCTTCATCATCATCGTCGACCAGCCGATGCGGTTCTCCCAGCGAAATACGCCGCCGACGAACCACTGGTCGTGGTAGAAGTCGGCCGGGTGCATGTTCACCCAGAGCGCCTTGAGATGCGGCGGGTGTTCGAGCGCGGCCGCGTAGCAGTAGATCGCCATGGCCGAGCCGCCGGTCATGCCGACGTTGCCATCGCACCAGGACTGCGCCGCGATCCATTCGACCGAGTCGTAGCCATCCATCGGGCCGTTTTCGATGTTGTAGTAGTCGTACAGCCCCTCGGAATGGCCGGCGCCGCGCACATCGCTGACCACGACCGTGTACCCCGCCTCCATCAGCGGGCTCAAGTTGCCGAGCATGAACGGCAGCCCAAACGGGTTTGAATCTGGCCGAAGTCCCGTCGGCAGCGGCGCCGGGCGGCCTGAACTGTTGAGCCCGTCGCCAGTCATCGCGCCGCTCTTCAGGTACGGCGTGCGCATCAGCACCACCGGGCCGGGTTCGTTCGAATCGGAGCGGTAGACATCGGCAGAGAGCCGCACCCCGTCCCGCATCGGAATATAGATGTCGCGTTCAACCTGCATGATGCACCCCCGCGCGATTCTTCGTGTGCGCCGGTGGTGTGTCAAACGCCGTGGCGTTCCGTAAGCTCATGGAAGCAGATTGTTGCTGAAGCGACGCATGCCATCTTGGGGTAAGGTTCGCTCAGCCTGGTTCTCTGCTCATCTCGAGATGGAAAGCTCATCAAACGAAAGAGAGGGCCAGGTCCAGGGTCCTGCGGGCGTTATTCTTCGCGTCAAAGTGCAAACGCGCGTGTTCGACCGCCGCGATCGACATGAGTTGCCGCTTCTTTTCATTCCGAATCAGGTCCAGGAGTGCTGCTTCCAGCTCGTCTTCGTCGCCGGGCTTGACCAAAATCGCCGAGCTCCCGGACGCCACCAGAGAAGGAATTCCTCCTACGTTCGACGCTATCACCGGTAATCCGGCAGCTGCGGCTTCCATGAGAACGATCGGCGCCGCATCTCCTAATGTGGGAAGCACGAAGATGTCCGCTTTCTTAAACAATTCTTGAAGTGTTGCATCTTTCTGTGTCAGGCCGCGGTAAACGTGAAGTTTAGGAATGTCGGCCTGCACTGGGCTACCGGTAACCAGATGAAGGTGCGTGCTCGAACCAGGCGGGAGCCTTCGGAAGACGTTGAGGAGATGTTCGCCCCCCTTCCTCCGGAAATCTCCGCCGACGAAGAGAATGTGCGTACTTTCGCGAGATCGCTCTTCGCGGCTTGAAGCGAAGCGTTCGAGATCCACGCCGGGAGGAATGACAAAGACGCGTTCGTCTGGGACATTGTAGTCATTCACGATTGAAGACTTTGTCCACTCACACCAGGCTACGACCGCCGCAGCAGAGTTGTAGTTGAACTTGTTCATCGTATATTTTAACCGCTCTAGCGGCATGGAAGATATAGCAGAATTGTATGCCGTGAGTGAATTGAGTTGCTTCGGTGTCGCGTCGGATCCGAGAATAGTCGGCTTGCGCCTGAGTTTATCTCCGCAAAACGCAGCGATATTTTGTTGGTTAATCACTATCACATCAGCGCGCTTTAGCCTGCCGTAGTCCTGTCGACCTCGGATTCCGGACGTGACGATCTTAGGTAGAATAGATCGTTCTAATAGACCGTTCTCTACGGCGACGTAGGTCCGCCTATATGCCAGGGAGACATCTGCGTATTGCGGCTCACTGCTGATGATGGAACGCAAAGACCGCTCCTGTGTAATCCCTGCGCTAACATGTCCCAGCGCTTCGAGATTGAGTACTCCTACTCGACGACTCATACCGATTTGCCAACGGGATTGCTAATCATGTCAGTTTATATACCATAAGTGACAGTGACGCTTCAACCCTGACCGCCCACCAGCCCGCTCGTGGTGTCAAAAGAGCGCATCCTCTTGCGCTCTCCGACGAGGCGGGCAAGGATTGCTCACCGCGCTCATTCCGGGCGCTCCCTGGAGGGACGAAAATGGCCGAACAGGATCTCGAAGGACGAACAGCACTGGTTACCGGCGGCAGCCGAGGCATCGGCGCAGCGATCTCGCTGGCACTGGCGAAACGCGGCGCGGACGTCGCCGTGAACTACCACGCGAGCAAAGACGGCGCCGAAGCGGTCGCCGAGCAGGTACGGGAACTGGGCCGCAAAGCGATCGCCGTGCAGGGCGATGTCACGGACGCCGCGGCCTGCGAGCGGATGGTCGCCACGACGAATGACACTCTCGGCTCGATTGGCATACTCATCAACAACGCCGGACTGAGCAGCGTCTCCGAAAAGCAGCCGCTCATCACGGAGATGCAGGACGATCAACTCCAGCGCCTCCTGAACGCGCACGTCTTCGGCTCGCTGCACATGTGCCGCCTCGTCGTCCCGCAGATGCGCGAACTCGGCCGCGGCGACGTCATCATGATTTCCTCGGTCGCGACCGCCGGGTATTCGGCGAAAATGGGCGTCTACGGCATCGCCAAGGCGGGCATGGAGGCGATGGCCTACACCCTCGCCAAGGAGGAGCGCAAGAACGGCATTCGCGTCAACGTCGTCGCCCCGGGCCTCGTGGACACGGACATGGGCCGCCGCCTGATGAACTTCACCCGCGGCATCGATGACATTCGCACGATGGACGACAACTCGCCCTTCGGCTTCGTTTGCCAGCCGGAGGATATCGCGAACGCCGTCGCTTTCCTCTGCAGCGAAGAGGGCCGCTACATCACGAACCAGCGCCTGACGGTGAACGGCGGCGGGTTCTAAGCCAGACGGCGGGGAGTTGTGCTACCCGCCGGCTCCGGTGCCGGGTGAGGCTGGGACGCGCTCCCTTCGGCGGTCGCGCTTCCTCTTTGTGCCGCCGACCTAAGCTGATTTTAGTCGAGCCACTCGCCGTCGAACACGCGGGTGGCCGGCCCGGACATAAACACCGAGCCCTGGCCGTCCCATTCGAGTGTCAGGTCGCCGCCGGGCATGTGGTCGATGATCTTCGTGCTGGTGAAGCCGTTGATCTGCGAAGCCACGCAGACGGCGGTCGCACTCGTGCCCGAGGCCAGGGTAATGCCCGAGCCCCGCTCCCAGACGCGGTGCTTCACTTCGCCCGCATTCAGGACCTGGACTACCTGGAAGTTCACCCGCCGCGGGAACATCGGGTGGTTCTCGACCAGCGGGCCGATGCGCTCGAGCGGAAAGGTGTCCGGGTCGTAGTCGATGTAATGCACGGCGTGCGGGTTACCAACGCTCACCAGCGTCAGCGAGAGGTCCATGCCATCGACGGTCAGCGGGACACCAATCGCAGGTCCTGGCCCTTCGACATTCGAAGGCAAAGACGCCGGGTCAAGGTTCGGTTCGCCCATTTCGACGCGCGCGCCGGTGATCACGCCATTCTCGCTGAACATCTGCAGGGTCTTCGTCCCAGCGATCGTTTCGACGGTCACGAACTCCTTGTCCGCGGGAACCATGCCCTCTTCGATGGCAAACTTCGCGACGCAGCGGATGCCATTGCCGCACATCTCCGCTTCGGAGCCGTCGGCGTTGAACATGCGCATTTTGAAGTCGGCTGATTCGGAAGGAAGCGCGAGAATCAGCCCGTCGCTGCCGATGCCGAAATGCCGGTCACTCATGGCGATGCTGAGCGCGGGCCAGTCGAGGTCCTCGCTGGGGCGCATATAGACGTAGTCGTTGCCGAGGCCGTGCATTTTGGTGAACTTCATGGTGAGAAGTATACCGTCGCGGCTCTGTTTTGGAGTAACATACAGTCGAAACAAAGAGACCCGGTCGTGAGGCCCCAAGCGCGTCGTTGAACTGGCTCTGATGGAGCCCCAGCTGCCCCCAAATTGCCAGAGCACGTGCTCGCAAGAACCGGAGGCGAACCATGGCAACGATCTATAACGCCGGGGGCGACCCTATCGCCGAAGCAACCCTCGAACTACCCACGAACGGCACGACCGCACAGCTGCGCGGCCTGCCACGAGCGAACGGGCTGCTCCAGTACTACTTTGTGCAGGGTGGGCGAAAGGTCGTCGTGGATACGCCGGATGGGCGCATCGAGGGCCGCCTGAACACGCGCTGGGAGCGGTTCGGACGCGCCTGGGAGATTGTCCTGCTCATCCCCGCAGCGCCGACCTTCCGGCCGGAAAGCGACGCCGCCGAGGATGTGCGCGCCGGGCAGCTGGCTGAGCAGCCGCCCGCGGTTCGCGAATCTACTTCTCTTCGATCGTAATCGAGGTCATGGACACCGGGTTCGCCGGGCGATCCTGGGGACCGCGCTTGGCCGAAGCGATGCCATCGACCACATCTTCGCCGCTGGTGAGCTTGCCGAAGATCGTGTAGTTCGGCGGCAGGCCGTAGTCCGCGTGCATGATGAAGAACTGGCTGCCGTTCGTGTTCGGGCCGGCGTTCGCCATCGCGAGCGTGCCCCGGGTGTACGGCTTGCTGACCGGCTCGTCCTTGAACTTGTAGCCGGGGCCGCCCGTGCCTGTGCCGGTCGGGTCGCCGCCCTGGATCATGAAGCCCGGGATGACGCGGTGGAAGATGACGCCCTCGTAGTACCCGTCGCGCGCGAGGGAGACGAAGTTGTTCACCGTGTTCGGCGCATCGCCCGGGAAAAGCTCTGCGACCATCGTCCCGGCGGTGGTTTCGATGGTTGCCGTGTAGGTCTTCTTCGGGTCGATCGTGAGCTCGAACGGCTTGGGATATTGCTTTGCCAAGAGGCAACTCCAGGTTTTGTGATGGTCCCAGCGTACCATCCGAGGCTTCCGCCCGCTCCCCGGGGCCGTTCATAGCGCGATGCGACGCCGGTGGCGACAATGGAAGCACGCACCCACGCGAGCCGGCGGCCGGCCTGCTCGCTTCGCACCCAATCAGGAACGCGCCGCGAGCGCTGGAGGAACAGATGACGCAACTACAAAAGGCGATCGCGAAATTGCAGCGCGGCACCGCACCCGCATTCGGGTTCGGCCAATCCCGGCGAGAAGCTCCCCGGACGCTGCTCATCGCTGCCGAAGTGAACGACGAAGCAGCCGCCAACGCCGCCCTCGACGCCGGTGTGGACTTCTTCGTCGCCCGCGGCGCCAACGCAGCCGCGACCATCGCTGCGGTTGGCAAGAAGGAGAACGCCGCTGCCCGCGTCGACCTGCTCGACGACGAAACCGCAAAGGCGCTGACCGAAGCCGGCGCCATCTTCGTCGCCTGCGAGCCGGCCAATGCCCGCGCCAGCGCGATCGACATCGAGTCCCTCGGCTTCGTCGCGATTATCGACCCGGCGCTCGATGAGCAGACCCTCCGCGCGCTCGCCGGCCTTGGCCTCGATGGGCTCGCCACGAACGCCGTCTCGACTCCCGAGACGCTCGCCGACCAGCTTCAGCTCGTGCGCCTCGCCCTCCTCGGCGGCGCGCCGGTGATCGCCCCGGTCAGCGCCGGTGCGACCATGCCGCAGCTCCGCGTCCTTCGCGATTCGGGCGTCGCCATCGTCCTCGCCGGGAGCGAATGCTCGAAGGACGAGCTAGCGACGCTGGTCGCCGCGATTAAGGCCCTGCCGCCGAAGAAGAAGGGCGGCCGCGAGGGTGGCGACATGGCCATGATCCCGAGCATGAACTCGCGCTCCGGTGGCGGTGGTGAGGAAGAGCACGAGCACGACGACGACGAAGAGTAGCCCAGGCGACTCCTCGCGTTTTCGCGATGCCCTACGCGGCTGGTACGAGGTTCATGGCCGCCACGGGCTCCCCTGGCGGCTCACTCGCGACCCGTACGCCGTCCTCGTCTCCGAAGTCATGCTCCAGCAAACCCAGGTCGAGCGCGTGCTGCCGTACTACGACCGCTGGCTCAGGCGCTGGCCCACGCTTGCGGACCTTGCTGCTGATTCGCCGGCCGAGGCGATTCGCGAATGGGCGGGACTCGGCTACAACCGCCGCGCGCTCTACCTGCATCGAACCGCGCAGGCCGCGCTCGAACGGCAAGGCGGACTGCTCCCAGGCAGCGAGGATGAACTGCTCGCGTTGCCGGGAATCGGGCCATACACGGCTCGCGCGGTCGCCTGTTTCGCCTTCGAGCAGCCAACGACGCCCGCGGACACGAACATCGCCCGTGTCATTGCTCGAACGCAACTCGGTGTCTACTCACAGAAAGAGGCGACGGCCGGAGAGGTCGATTGTGCGGTCCGGGCGATCCTGCCGCTCTATGCCCCGCGCGACCACAACCTC
>JBBSKE010000096.1:0-10501 GCA_038256595.1 Tepidiformales bacterium
GTACTCCGGGAAGTTACCGGCGTCGATGTTGTCCCAGAGGTCGCGGCGGTGGACGTCCGGGTCCTTGCCGGCGAGGAGCTGCGCTTCGTCCCAGACGAGCGAATGGGCGCCCAGCAGCGGCTTCCAGTGGAACTTCACGAGCGAAGAGCCGCCCTCGGCGTTGACGAGGCGGAAGGTATGGACGCCGAAGCCCTCCATCATCCGGTAGCTCCGCGGAATCGCGCGGTCGGACATCACCCACATGACCATGTGCGCGGTTTCCGGCTGCAGGGAGACGAAATCCCAGAAGCTATCGTGCGCGGAGGCAGCCTGCGGAATTTCGCGGTCTGGCTCCGGCTTTACCGCATGCACAAGGTCGGGGAATTTAATGCCATCCTGGATGAAAAACACCGGGATGTTGTTACCAACGAGGTCCCAGTTGCCTTCGTTCGTATAGAACTTGACGGCGAAGCCGCGCACATCGCGGGCCGTATCGGCGGAACCGCGAGACCCGACGACGGTCGAGAATCGCACAAAAACGGGGACTTTTACGCCAGTTTCGTTGAAAATATTCGCGCGGCTGAGATCCGGGATCGGCTTGTAGAGCTCGAAAAAGCCGTGCGCCCCGGTGCCGCGTGCATGGACGACGCGCTCCGGGATGCGTTCGTGGTCGAAATGCGTGATCTTCTCGCGCATGTGGAAATCCTGGAGGAGCACCGAGCCGCGCGGACCCGCCTTCAGGGAGTCATCGGTATGCGTAATGGGGAGGCCGTGGTCCGTGGTGAGCATCGTGCCATCGGGGTGCTCGCGGTTGCGGCTGAGGTCGATGTCCTTTGCGGACTGTTGCGGGAAGGCCCCGGGCACATCGTTTGCGTCTGCCGGGGAATCTTTCGACGGTTGGGAAGCCATTGTTCCAACTCCGTTGTATAAGCTCCCAGTACCGTATCGACGGATTGACGTTGCGGAGTAACGGTGGTCTCGCAGCATGTTGCAACAGCATTGCAAACGCGTACTGCGAGCAAAATTGCATCCGAATAGCGCCTGTTGTTACGCGAATGAAAGCCCCAGACAGGAGATTGGAACGATGGCCCTTACACGACTGGAACAAGATGCGCTGGGACAGTTTGCTGTGCCCGAAGGCGCGTACTACGGCGTCGACACCGCTCGCGCTGCCGAGAACTTCCCGATCAGCGGGCTTCGCCTCCCGCGTTCTTTCATTCGCGCCCTCGGCGCGATCAAGCGCGAGGCGGCCGTCGTGAACGGCGAATTGGGGCTGATCCCGGCCGAATTTGTCGCCCCGATCGTCCAGGCCGCTGGCGAAGTCCGGGATGGCGCCTGGGACGGCGAGTTCATCGTCGATGTCTTCCAGACCGGCTCCGGTACCTCCACCAACATGAACGCGAACGAAGTAATCTCCAGCCGCGCGAACGAAATCCTCACGGGCCAGCGGTTCGGGGAAGCGGCGAAGATCCACCCGAACGACCACGTGAACTACGGCCAGTCTTCGAACGACGTCATCCCGACGGCCATCCACGTGGCAGCCCTCACCGAGATTCGTGCGAAACTGCTCCCGGCACTGAGCGCGCTGCAGGCCTCTCTCTTCGACAAATCGACCGAGTTCGACGGCGTCATCAAGACTGGCCGCACGCACTTGATGGACGCGACGCCAATTCGCCTCGGGCAGGAGTTTCGCGGCTATGCGGGACAGGTCGAGCGCGCCCGCCATCGCATCCTCGCCGGATCGCTGGGCCTCAAGGAGTGCGCGCTCGGCGGCACGGCAGTCGGCACGGGCATTAACACGCACCCCGAATTCGCCGAGCGGGTGCTGGCGAATATCGCCGCATCGGAAGAGATCGCCATCCAGGAGACCGAGAACCACTTCCAGGCGCAGAGCACGCTCGACGGCGTAGTCGAAATGAGCGGCCAGCTGCGCAGCGTGGCCATTTCGCTCGTGAAAGTCGCGAACGACATCCGGCTCATGGGCAGCGGACCACGGGCAGGGCTCGCCGAACTCGAACTCGCGGCGCTGCAGCCCGGCTCCTCGATCATGCCCGGGAAGGTGAACCCCGTGCTCCCCGAAGCGGTTATCCAGGTGGCCGCACAGGTCGTTGGCAACGACGCCACGATCGCGATGTGCGGCCAATGGGGATTCTTCGAACTGAACACGATGATGCCGACCGCGGCTTACAACCTGCTCCAATCCATCGACCTGCTGGCGAACGTGAGCGAACTTTTTCGTTCGAAGTGTATCGAAGGTCTGCGCGCCACGGACGCCGGCCCGGCGTCGGTCGAGCGCGGGCTCAGCCTCGGCACGGCTCTCGCGACGGTGCTCGGCTACGACCGCGCGACCCGGCTGGCCCAGGAGGCCGGGCGCACCGGCCGCACCATTCGCGAGCTGGCCCTGGAGCAGGACCGGCTGCCCGTGGACGAACTCGACCGGCTCCTCGACGCCCGCAGCATGACCGGCCCCTAAGCTCGTCCCCGCTACGCCAGCGTTGCGCTCTTCTGCAAGCATTCGGTGACAACGCGCCATTCGCCGTCGCCATCCGGGCAGGATAGACTTCCCGCCGATGCCCCGGATTGCGCCACTTCCATCAACGCCAGTTTTTGCTCGACTCGTGCCCGCCCGCCACTTCTACGGGTGGTATATCGCGGTGGCCTGCGCGCTGCTGATGTTCGTCGGCGTCGGCGTCGGCTACTACGGACTGCCCGTCTTCCTTAAGCCGCTGAAGGACTCGCACGGCTGGTCGACGACGCAGGTTTCGGTCGCGCCGGCCATCTATTTCACGGTCGCGGGCATCACCGGCGCGCTCATCGGGCCGTGGGTCGATAAGCGCGGGCCGAAGAAAATCATGGCCTACGGCGTCGGCCTGAACGCGATCAGCGCTGCATTTATCGGAGTGGTGAACGAACTCTGGCAGCTCTACTTCGTCTACTTCGTCTTCGCGATCGCCTACGGCATGTCCTCGGCGGTCACCGTGCAGGCGATCATGACGCGCTGGTTCGTGCGCAAACGGGCGCTGGCGATGAGCATCTCCTCCACTGGCGTCTCCATGGGCGGCATGATTCTCGCACCCATCGCCAGCAAACTGATCGACATTGGCGGGCTCGAACTGGCGACGCCGGTGCTCGGCGCGGTCGTGTTCATCGTCGGGCTGCCAGTCGTGCTGTTCGTCATCTCCGGCTCACCCGCAGAAATGGGCCTCACCCCGGACGGCGACCCGCCCGAAGAGGCGAATCCGCAACGTTCGAAAACGATGCAGGTCCAGTACCGCGAATGGTCGCGGCAGCAGGCCTTCCGCACGGTCAGCTTCTGGGCCGTATTCTTCGCATTTCTCGCGATTCTCATCGCCCAGACCGGCTACATCATCCACCAGGTGTCGTTTCTCGAAGAGCGATTCGGCTCGCGCACGGAAGCGACCTTCACGATTAGCGTGACGGCCGCCGGGAGCGTCATCGCCCGGCTCGTGGTCGGCATTTTCGCGGACAACGTGGACCGGCGGATGCTGACGGTCGGCCTGTTCGTCGTCCAGGCGACCTGCGTGCTGCTCATCGTTCAGTTCGAGAACCTCGCGGCCACCTGGCTGCTCACGCTCATCTTCGGCTTCACGATCGGCAACATCTACATGATGCAATCGCTGCTCGTCGGCGAGATTTTCGGCATGGTGTCGTTCGGTTCGATCTACGGGCTAATCAGCATGGCCGGGCAGATCGGCAGCGGCGTCGGCCCAATCATGGTCGGCATCCTCCACGACCGAGCCGACAGTTACTCGCTGCCCTTCGTGGTGACCGCAGTGATTACCTACCTCGCGGCCATCGTCATCCTGTTCGCGCGCCCCGTGGCAGCACTCGAAGCGCAGCCCAGCACGTCACCAGACCCGCCACTCCTGCGCGACAGCGGATAGCACCTATAGGCGGTCTCGATGAGATTGCGCTGCTGGTGTAAGGTTCATTACACGAAGCCGGTCACCCGGTTCATGGAGGAGTCCCGTCATGCAACTCGAACCACGCGAGAACACAGAGTTCAACATCCGCGGCATCAACCACCTCGCACTCGTCTGCAAGGACATGCAGCGGACCGTCGATTTCTACACCGGCGTCCTCGGCATGCCGCTGGTGAAGACTATCGACCTGCCAGGCGGGATGGGGCAGCATTTCTTCTTCGACATCGGCAACGGCGATTCGCTGGCCTTCTTCTGGTTCCCCGAGGCGCCCGAGCGAGCGCCCGGCATCGCCTCGCCGGCGGCCGCACCCGGCATTGGCCAGGAGATCACGACGGCGCACGGCTCGATGAACCACGTCGCCTTCGATGTCCCGGAGGACCGCTTCGAGGAGTATCACGCGAAGCTCCTGGCCAAGGGGATCGATGTCACGCCGATCATCAACCACGACGACAGCCCGCGCGGCGTGGCCAAGGCGTTCGGGCCGGACGTGTTTGTGCGCTCGATGTACTTCATGGACCCGGACGGCATTCTGCTCGAATTCGCCTGCTGGACGCGCACGTTCAGCGCCGCCGACGTGAAGCACACGCCCGCCACGGCGAACGACGTCGAGGCCTACAAGGCGATGGCTGCGCCAAAGCGCGAGCCAGCCCCGGTCCGCTAATCCCGCCCAAACCTGGTTTGGCCTGCCGGCCCATTAATCGCGCGGCAGGCCAAGCCCGCGGGTGGCGATGATGTTGCGCTGGATCTCGTTCGACCCGCTGTAGATGGTCGGCGAAACGGCCTCCATGTGGTCGATCGAGATCTCGCCCTGGAGCTTGGCGTGGCGCTGCTTGCCGACGAGCGCGCCGTGCGGTCCAAGGATGCTGATGCCCGCGTTCGCAATCTTCTGGCCCAGTTCCGTCGCGAGGATTTTGATGACGCTCGCCTCGACGTTAATTCGCTGGCCGGATTCCTGCATCCAGGCGATGCGGTAGCTCAATAGCCGCCCCACTTCGTTCGAAACCCAGAGGTCCGCGAGCCGGTGTCGCAGGATGTCGATGGTCACGCCCTGGGGCTGATCGTCGCGCATCACGCCGGCGATATCGTCGAGCGAGCGCGCGTTTGCCGAGATCGAGGCCACGTTCGAGCGTTCGAAATCGAGAAGGGTCATCGCTACATACCAGCCGTTGTTCTCCTCGCCGACGCGGTTTCGAACGGGCACGCGCACGTCCTCAAAGAAGACCTGGTTGAACTCGTGGTAGCCGGCGAGATTGATGATCGGCTGGACGCTGATGCCCGGCGTGCGCATATCGGCCAGCAGGAACGTGATGCCCTTGTGCTTGGGCAGGTCCGGGTCCGTTCGCACGACGAGAAAGCACCAGTCGGCGTGGTGGGCGCCGGTCGTCCAGATTTTCTGGCCGTTGATGACGTAGTCGTCACCATCGCGAACCGCGCGCGCCTGGATGTTCGCGAGGTCGCTCCCAGCCTGCGGTTCGGAGTAGCCCTGGCACCAGATTGCGTCGCCGCTGGTGATGCGCGGCAGATGCTCGGCCTTCTGCTCGGGCGTGCCGTGGACGATCAGCGTGGGGCCAATCATGCCGACGCTGAACGTGCGCGCCGTGTCCGGGGCGCGGTTGTAGGCGAGTTCCTCGGCGAAAATCATCTGGTCGATGTGCTTCCAGCCCTGCCCGCCGTACTCCTTCGGCCAGGCGGGCGCGACCCAGTTCCGGCTGCCGAGCTGCTTCAGGAATCGAAGCTGGCCCTCCCAGTTTTCCATGTTGACGAGCCGCGAGGGGCCGAAATCCTCGACGAGGGCCTCCCGCAGGAATGAGCGGACATCTGCGCGGCGCGCCTGGTGTTCTGGGGTGAATGCGAAATCCATTGTCGGTCGGCCTCGTTCGAGATGCGCCCAGACTATCGCGGCGGGCCGAGCCTGTCGCGTGAGCCGGCGCGCCAATCGCGACGAAATATTCCCGGCGGACTCCGCTCCTGCGACAGGAGATGGCAACAATGGCGGTAATGATGTCGCGAAAGCGGAGGTAGAAAGCAATTGGCATCTGAACTCGAAAAGCAACTGAAGGAACTCGAGAAGTCGCAAAAGAAAGGGATTCTCAGCGAAGAAGAATATCAGCAGCGGCGTGCAGCTTTGATCGCGAATGGCGCGCATCGTCCGGTCAACGCTGGCAAGAGCGGCCCCCTCAAGTGGGGCTTCATGGGTTGCCTCGGCATCATCGGTGCCTTCTCGTTCGTGATCGTACTTATCGTGGTCATTGCGGCGTCTTCTGGCGGTGGTGGTGATGACGAAAACGATGACATCCCAGCAGCGGCAGAGGAGCGCGATGTTCGCGTCGCACTCACGGTCGATTCTACCGGCACGATCTTCCCGGACGCCAATGACGACAAGAAGTCGAAAGTGACCATTCTGCAAATTGTCGATGGAGCAGAATCTGCCAACCAGTTCCTTCAGCCCGCTGAAGGCAAGAAGTACTACGCGATCGAAGTTGTCGTCGAGAATGTTGGCACGAAGGAGGTGAGCTCGCTCGACTGGAAAATGCGCGACTCGAGCGACAACGAACTCGAGCGCGAGTACGTCTCCGGCGTCGGCGGAACCGAACTCGACCTGGTCTACAGCGACCTCACGCCCGGCGGCAAGAAGCAGGGTTGGGTCGTGTTCGAAATCGACGCAGCCGCCACTGCCAAGTGGATTCGCGCCGACCCCAACCCGTTCCTCAAGAACGACCTCTATTTCGACGCCCAGTAGCCGCGGCTACACCAGCGCGAACACACCGACGGCGATGGCGGCAACAACCGCCATCGCTCCAACTCCCCAGAGGAGCCGCTCGCGCATCGAAAGCGATGTCTTGACTCGCACGCGCGGCTGAATCGGCGCGAGCACCACCGGCACGGCTGGAGCTATTTGCAGTGGTCGATACGCCGATTCCCGAGGCCTCGGCCCAATGGTGCGGCTGCAAGAGAGAACGAGATCGGGGTATCTGCCTCCCAGTCCAAGGCCGAAAACATCGGCCCCCCTCAAGGTCTCTTCGGCCCATTCGCTGAGCACACCCGAGGCCGAGAATTCCGGGTACCACTCCTCGAAGACGGCGGTGCAGCATGGTAGCGGCCTATCGAAAAGGTCCAGCCCCAACACGTCTGCACCAGTCACGCGGACCTCGCGCATTCCGACTCGGACCATGCACTTTTCGAACTCGTTCAACTCCCAGGCCTTCGCAGCCGGCTCGATCACCAGCATCCTGCCGCCGGCGCTGGTTCGGTTCCAAAGCCGTTCGCCAAACTCAACCCGCTCCGCCAGCGAATTCTTGCTCCACTCGTATGGCAGCATCGCCGACATTATGACGAGGTCGAACGACTCGCCCGCGAGCGCATCCTGGTCGAGCACTTCTTCAAGCGTCGCCCTGACCTTCCGGAGTGCGACGTTCGGCAAGTCAACGACCGCGGCGTCCCCGGCAGCGGCCATCTCTTCGCTCGGTTCGACCGCCGCTATTACGAAGTGCGTCCAGGGGAACATCACCGAGAGCGCCAGTGCCGCTGCATTCGTGCCCGAACCGAGGTCGAGCACCCTGACCGAGGCGGGCAGGTCGCGCAGGGTTGAGCAGGCGATCGCCGCGTTCACCGCCCGCTTCGCGAGGTAGTAGAGCAGGTAAGCCGTACCGAGACCACATGTGGCGTAGTCTGGCTCGCTCCCATGGCGAAGTTTCGCGAGCTCAGAGAAGCCGATTGCCACCTCCTCCATCGAAATTCGTCGCGACTCCTGGTCACGGAGGGTCGCGGCGGCGGATAGCGTGTCGATCCGGCGGATAACTGCCGTCCAGTCCGGCGACTCCGTGCTCATGGAGGCGGTTGGAAGCCGTTCACGCCTTCGAGCAGCGTTCGGCCCGCACCAAGTTGGGCGGCGATGACGTCGCGGGCGGCCTCATAAGCGCTCTCGGTCCAGCCGTCTTCGGCAAACTTGTCGATGGTGCTGCGGGGCGTCCCGGCGCTGAAGCGTCCACGCACGCTGTGCATCCACTGGGCGACGTACTCGGAGGCGTCGAGCGCGGCGATTCGCTGTCCGAACTGGCGCGCATCCTCGACCGGCAGCATCGGGCTGATCGAAACGCCGACCGCGAGCCCGGCGTCTTTGAGCGTCTGCAGCGTCTTGAATCGCACCCCAATGGCCGGCGCGTGCGGTTCGTAGCGCAGGCGGACCGCCTCGGAGTCGGTGGGGACGGTGACGTTCACGCGCAGGTGTTCGAACCGCCGGAGGATGTCGATGTCGCGCGTGACCAGCGGGCTGCGTGTCTGGATCGTGAGCCGCGGCTGCACTTCGAGCAGCGCCTCAAGGATCGACCGGCTGAGGGCGAGTTTCGACTCGATCGGCTGGTAGGGGTCGGTCACGCTAGACATATAGATGGTGTCGCCTGGCCGCAGCGAGAGCCGCTCGCTTTTCGAGCGGATGGCCCGCGCAACGAGGGCGAGGGCGTTCTCCTTGACGCGCACCCATTCGCCCCAGCGCTCCTGATCCTCCATCGTGCGCGAGAAAAAGCGCGCGTAGCAGTAGTCGCAGGCGAATCCACAGCCGGAGTAGGGATTGAGCGTGAAGCGGTAGGCGGAGATGAAGCCGGTCGAGGGCGCGAGGAGCTGCCCGGCGTTGACGTAGGTGATGTCGCCCACGGGGCCGAGGCTGGCGGGACCCGGGGGCGGAATCTCAAGGGCCATCTCGGGTTGCATGGCGGCCAGTATAAGGACATATGTTCTGAAACGCTACCCGTCACCCGGAATTCGGGGCGCGGCGCCATGCTACCCTCCGGGGCATGATTGATACCGGTTGGCTCAGGCTGGTGGCAGGCGGCGCGCTCGCGGCAGTCTCGCTCTCCGCGTGCATTGCGCCGGATGTCGAGGTAATTGGTGCGCTCGGCGTGATGGTGGACGCGGAGGCCCGGCCGATACTCGTGGTGGAGGCGTGCGACGGCGCGGCCACCCTCGTGACGTTGTCCTTCAACCGCGAGGGCCTCGCCGGCGACGAGGAGAACGAGGACATCGCAACCTGGACCTCCACCGCACCGGTCGAAGGAACGAGCGAGCTGGTGCTTCACGCGCCGTCTGCGCCATGGCAGGGAACTGGCGTCGAGCTGCCCGTCGACCGCGGATACGTCGCGGGGGCCGAGGGCGACGGGGACAAACAGGTCCTGACCCAGCTGTCGTTCAGGGGCTCCCAGCTCGCCGAAATGGAACCGGGCACGGTCTACCGCAACGGCCCCGACCCCGATGACGCCACGCTTATGGCTCGCACTCCGGCCGACTTCTCCGCTGAGGTCTGCGGCCGGGACTGATGCCGCTCCGAGCAGCGCGAGGCCGACAACGCGTTCGGGCGTAACTCGCGGCCGCCGTAGCATGTCCACATGCGCTACCGACGGGTCGTTGCGAAGTGTGGCACCAGTCTGCTGACCGCCGGGTCCGACCGCCTGGACCTGGAGGCGATGTCCGCGATCGTCGGGCAGGTGGTTCGCCTGCGGGCCGCCGGGCACGAGGTTGTCGTCGTCTCCAGTGGCGCGCGGGCGGCCGGGCGGCACGCGATTGCCCATCTCCCGGCGAAAAACACCCCCGGCAAGCAGGCGCTCGCGAGCATCGGCCAGCACCGGCTTATGGCAACCTGGGGCATGCTCTTCGACGCCTATGACGTGGTCGTCGCACAGGTGCTGCTCACGCGGCGGGACCTCAGCGACCGGCTGGCGTATCTGAACGCGCGCAACACCCTGCGCGAGCTTATCGACGCCGGCGTCGTGCCGATCGTCAACGAAAACGACGTGGTCGCGCTCGATGCCGTGCTCGCTTCGCGCATCGGCGAGAACGACTCGCTCTCGGCGCAGGTTGCGAACCTGATCGAGGCGGACCTGCTGGTCATGCTCACCGATGTCGATGGGCTATTCGACGCCGACCCCCGGCTGAACCCAGCCGCGAAGGTGCTGGAGCGGGTCGAGCGAATTGACGAGGCTGTCGAGGCGATGGCTGGCGGCACCACCGGCGTCGGCACGGGCGGCATGGCGACCAAGCTGCGGGCTGCGCTGATCGCGACCCAGGGCGGCGCCGATGTGGTCATCGCGAATGGCCGTATTGCGCGGACGCTTGAGGTTGTCGCGGCCGGAGGAGCGCGTGGCACACTGGTCCCGGCGGCGGGCGATCGGCTGGAGAGCCGCAAACGCTGGATCCTCGGGAATCTTTCGCGCACGGGGCACCTGGTTGTCGATGCCGGCGCCGTGACGGCGCTGCGCGAGCGCGGGCGGAGCCTGCTACCGGCCGGCGTAGCCGGAGTTGCCGGGAATTTCGAACGCGGCGAGACCGTGGAGGTTCGCGACAGCACCGGGGCGCGCATCGCGGCCGGGCAGGTGAACTACGGGAGCGAAGAAGTCGGGCGGATTCGCGGACAACGCAGCGACCGCATCACCGACGTGCTGGGCTACGCCTATGGCGACGAGGTCATCCACCGGGACAACCTCGTCGTCCTCTGACCAGGAGCACTCACGCGGGTCCTCGCTACGTGCATGCGCTGATGACCATCACTGGCAGGAGAATGAACCCTGCGACGACGCCGATAACGAAAA
>JBBSKE010000097.1:0-10461 GCA_038256595.1 Tepidiformales bacterium
ATGATGGGCGGCATTCCCGCGACGGCCGCCATCGCCCGGACCGCGGCCGGCATCCGCAGCGGAACGACCTCGCGCATCTCCGGCGTCTTCCACGCGCTCACCGTGCTCATCGCGACGCTCGCGCTCGGCGGCCTCGCCGGCGACATACCGCTGGCGACCCTGGCGGCGATTCTCCTGTTCGTCGCCTGGAACATCGCTGAGGCGCCAGAAGTCGCGCGCCTACTGCGAAAAGCGCCGCGCGCCGACCTCGCCGTGCTGGTCGCGACCATCCTCATCACGCTCTTTTCGGACCTGACGTACGCAATCGGCTTCGGCGTGCTGGCCTCGATGCTGTTGCTCATCCGGCGGCTGGTGGCGGTGCCGGCCGCCCAGGAGCTGCTGCCAGACGACACCGGGCGCATCAGCCAGGTCTCCCCGGAGCTGGCGGCACTGATCCAGTCGCGGCCGGACATTTCGTTCTTCACGGCCCACGGCGCGCTCTCGTTTCACAGCGCTGCCGACTTCGAATACACCCTCCGCGGCCAGGAGCATCGCCCGCTCATCCTGCGCATGAAGGACGTCTACCATATCGATTCCACCGGCCTGCTGACGCTCGAGGGGATCATCGAGCACCGCCAGGCACGCGGCGAGCGCATCATCCTGACGGCGATTCAGCCCGCCGTGCGGCCCGTGCTCGAACGCTTCGGCATTCTCGCCCGAATCGGCCCCGGCAACGAGTTCGCACACACAAAGGACGCGATCGCCTCGATCGACCGGGAGTAGAACCGACGCGCGACCGTAATGAAGCGCGTGCCAGCGTGACCCAGCGCCCAGTCGACCCCATCGGCTGCCGCGATCGAACAGAAGCGCCGCGCCCAAGCGAGTGCATGCCAGCGTGACTCAGCACCCAGTTCACCCATCGGCTACCACATCGCGAGTGGGGACTGGCGCAGCGTAAGGCGACAACTGCTGTCGTCTTGGCCCGAGATTATCGACCGCGAGTAGCGGCAGCGGAGCGGGAATTCGCTTTGCTACTTCTTTTTGGGCGCCACCTCTGCAGGAACCGGGGACCGAACAGGCGTGGCCAGGCCGGGCGGACGCGACGGAACGATGATTTCCGGAACAGTCGCCAACTTCGTGCGCTGGAAAATCTCCGCATAAAAGGCAGGTGAAAGGCTGCTCTGACACTGCATCGTCGTGTCGGCCGGTAGGCCTTCCCACTGAACCAGCATGAGCCTATCTCCTGACCTTAAATTCTGGTCGTATGAGTCAAGATGATCGAGCACGACGACTGTGTCTTTCTCAGCAGGGTACCCAGCTCGCTGGTCCAAATAGATGAACATCAGGCCTGACTTCTGTAGCTTCGGACCGACATTGTCTACGGCAGAACATGGCGGGACAAACAACTGTTCGTCGATCCACACATGTTTGAATCCAAATTCATTCTTGAGCTTTTCTCGCGCCGTCGTCGCCTTGGAAGCAAAAAGCTCTTCTGAAATGACAATCGGCGGACAAAGGTTGTCTGACTCTTTCTCATAGGAGAGCGCAAGCCCTACAAGCGCGTTGTAGTCAAATTGCCGGTCGCCAACAGAAATTTTTCCTTTCGCCCATGTCTCGCTCAACACCGGCTGGAACGTTCTTCTGTCGTAGGCCGCCACTTCCCAGTCGGGGGCATTCGCCGAATAAGTGAAATTCGTCGCATTGGTGATGCCATAGCGGAGACTGATCTCTGCCTTCAATAGTTCAAAAGTTACACCCGCCGTGGCCTCCCAACCGCCCGAAACTTCGAAAAGGAACGAGCGAACCACTTCCTGGCCAGGTAATTTCTTCGTCGATTGTGAATCACAGTTTTTGACCTCGATCGGCGCGAGTAGGAACGTTTTCACGAACGTCTCCCCGCCTGGCTCCACCCAAACCGTGGCGGGGACGGCCGTGGGTTCACCGACATTGTCGTCTCCGCCACATGCGGCGAGGAGTACGATCGCGAAAATCGGGACCAGTTGCCGTAGAGAGGCTACGAAGCCTTTGGGCGTCATCTTCGGTGTTCCTTCCACCACTGCGCAGGTATGGTTGTCATGCGATTAGCATCTTATATAGGCTTCATGGATATACCCGTAGTGGGCGTGCACGAGCATCATGACGCCGAAGGATACTGGTCTTGTCCTGTGGAGTTGTCAATCGGTGTTCAGCGCAAATTTCAACGCGGCCGCGATGTTTGTTGACGGTCGACTCGATCGACCTCTGAGGGCGTGCGCTTCCAGTACCGCCTCTTGAGTTGCCACGTCGCTGGCGGGACTGGTCAGCCGCTCGCGAGAGTGTGGTGACAGGTCACCATCGACGCGCTCCATGACCCGTCGCGCTGCTGATCTCGTGGCAATTTGCCGGTCAGTAACGCGTTCGCGCCAAGCGAGCGTGACCGCGGTCTTTTGGCGATGAGGGTGCGAGGTTGGCGGGATTGCGCCGGCGGGCATGTTGGTTGCCAGGTCGCGGGTGGGTTGGTCGGTTGACACTTGAGTGGGTGCCGGGTCGCGTTGGCACGCGCTTACTAACGTGCGCGCTTCTGTTGGCCTGGTGTCCCCAATTCGGCGAGGGTCGACTGTCGCTTGTATGAGGTGGCGAGTCATGTTGGCACGCCCTCCCTCACGGTCGCGCTTCTGTTTTGTGATCCGATTGTTCGCGCTCGCTTAATAATCCTCGGGGACTATGCGGCAGGGAACCGAACCAGCGTTCCCGATTCCCGGTGACCAAACACCAAACAACCCCAGATTTCGAGCGGGACAGGAGGAATATATGTCCGACCTTTGGTATCGCCGCGCCCAAAACGCAGGCCGCTCCGGCCCCATCAGCCGCCGCCGGGTGCTCGGTGGCGCGACCGCCATGAGCGCAGGGCTCGCGAGCCTGGCGCTCGCTGGCTGCGGCTCCGACGAGGATGACGCCGACGCCACGGCCACCAGCGCACCCTCCGGCGGCACCAGACAGCCGTCCCCAGCCACCAGCGCAGCATCGCCGACCACGAAGGCCCTCCCCGAGGAGTTCATCTTCGCCGGCGAGCGCGAACCGGCAGACATGCTGCCGTTCTTCGCCGGCTTCGACCAGGCGACCATCATGCGCGCGATGAACGAGACGATGGTCCACGTGAAAATGACCGACCCGCAGAAGAATGGCCAGGCGGTCGTCAGCTACGAAGGCGTGCTCGCGCAGGCCTGGGAACACCCGGACCCGACGACCTGGGTGTTCAAGCTCCGCCCGAACGTGAAGTTCCACGACGGCACCGCCTGGGATGCGCAGACCGCGAAGGTCAACCTCGATATCTACCGCGATACCCCGGCCATCCAGGCGCTCGGCAAGACGGCGCTGATGGGCCGCTATGTGAAGAATATCGAAGCCATCGATGCGACCACCCTGAAAATCGAGACGATTAGCCCGCTCGTCGAGCAGGAATTCTTCGGATTCGCCTTCTACCTCGGGTTCGCGGCGAGTTCGTCCAAGGCGCTCGCCGGCGGCATCAACGCCGTCAAGGACACCCCGGTCGGGACCGGCCCCTACCGCTTCGACCAGTGGCGCAAGGGCGAGGACCTCACGCTCGTGCGCAACGAGGAGTACTGGGGCGAAAAGCCGAACATGAAGAAGCTCAAGTTCATCTGGCGGCCCGAGGCGAGCGTTCGTGCCCAGACGATCAAGGCCGGCGAGGCCCATCTCGCCTTCAACATCGGCTCCGAGCAGGCGTCTGGCCTCGAAAACAGCATCGTTGGCGGCGGCTTCCAGTCGAACATGCTGCGCCTGAACAACACCAAGGCGCCGACGAATGACATCCGCGTGCGCCGCGCCATCAACTTCGCGCTCGACCGCGACGCCATCAACAAGGCCATCTTCAAGGGTTCCGCGACGCCCATCGGCTTCTTCGCCTACCAGCCGGTGAAGGTGCCAGTCTGGAAGTACGACCCGGCGCAGGCGAAGTCGCTCCTCTCCGCCGCCGGTGCGAACGGCGCCGAAGTCGAATTCATCTACGGCGAGAACCGCGTGCCGGAAGAGCCACAACTCGCGGAGATCTACAAGGCGCAGCTCGAAGCGGTCGGCTTGAAGGTCAAGCTCACGAAGGTCGAGCGCGTGAAGTATGGCGAAATCAGCGCCGCCGCCTTCGATCAGCAGCCAGAGATCCTGATGGAGACGACAAGCTCCGGGAACTACGGCGAAGTGGCCGGCTCACTGCTCGATAAGTACGGCTGTAGCGGTTCCGGCACATTCTGCAGCCCCGAATGGGACGCCCGCTTCACCGCCCTGCAGTCGCTCGGCGGCGCCCAGCGGCTCAGCGAAATCGAGCAGATCGCGGTTCGCCTCCAGGAAGACGAAACGCCGCGCGCCTGGGTGCTCGCGATTAACCAGGTGCACGGCCTCGCGAAGAACGTGAAGACCGACCTGCCGCTGAACGTCACCATCCACGTCGCGGACCTGGGTTTCGCATGACCGCCTATCTCGTCCGGCGGCTGGCGGGAGCAGCAGCGGTGCTCTTCGCGCTGCTGCTCTTCGCCTTCGTCGCGACGCACTACATCGGCGACCCGGTCTCCCTGCTCGCGGATTCGGAACTGACCACCCCGGAGGAGCGCGAATCCCTGCGACTCATCGGCGGCTACGACCGGCCGCTCTGGGAACAGCTTGGTTCGTTCATGCGCGATGCCGCGCGCGGCGATTTCGGCAATTCGGTCTACCAGAACCGGCCCTCGCGCGACGTCGTGCTGGACCGGGTGCCGCGAACCCTGCAACTCGGCGCGTTCGCCCTCGCCACGACCTTCCTGATCTCGATTCCGCTCGCGGTAATCGCGGCGAAGAACGAGGGCAAGGCGATCACGCTGGTCATCGTCGGGACGACCACTTTCCTCGCCTCCATGCCGGGATTCTTCCTCGCGCTGGGGCTGATCTACATCTTCGCGGTCGAACTGGCGTGGCTGCCGACCTCCGGCTACGGCTGGTGGCCAGAGATGCTGCTGCCGGTCATCGCGCTGTCGCTCGCGCCCATCGGCCGCTACACGCAGGTGCTCGAACAGGCGATTTTGAAGGAGCTGAAGCAGCAGTATGTCTCGACGGCGCGGGCGAAGGGCCTCGGCGAGCGCGCGGTGATGAGCCGCCACGTGTTCCGCAACGCCGGGCTCGTGGGCATCACCCTCGTGAGCGCCGAAGTCATCACCCTGCTCAACGGCTTCGTCCTGATCGAACAGATCTTCGCCTGGCCGGGCGTCGGCCGCGTCGTCATCGATGCGGTCACGGGGCGCGACCTCCCGGTCGTGATGGCTGGCGTGGTCTACATCGGCGTCATCGTCGTCGTCATCAATCTGCTCGTGGACCTCCTCTACGCGTGGATCGACCCACGGGTGCGATTCGCATGACCGCTCGCAGCGTGAAGGCGCAATCCGCGGGCACGATGAGTGCCGAATTCACCGGCGAGGGCAACCGCCGCCTCGCCTGGGCCATCCGCGAAGTGCGCAAGAACCCGTTCTACGCGCTCGCCGCGCTCCTGCTCTTCGCGGCCGTGGCGCTCGCGATCTTCGGGCCGCTGCTCCCCCTGCGCGACCCACAGGAGCAGATGCTGACCGACCGCCTGCTCGGCCCGATGACGCGCAGCGCCGAAGGCCACCTCTACATCGCCGGGACCGATAACCTCGGCCGCGACACGCTCTCGCGCACGATTCATGGCGCGCGCCTCTCGATCGGCATTGCTGCCACGGCCGCGGTCATCGCCGGGCTCATCGGCACCGCGCTCGGCACGATTTCCGCTTACAAGGGCGGCATCTTCGACATGATCGTGATGCGCCTGGTCGACCTGCAGATGGCGTTCCCGCCGCTCGTGCTGGCGATATTCCTGCTCTACATCATGGGCTCGACCGTGACGAACCTCGTCCTGCTGCTGGTCATCTTCAGCTGGGCAGTCTTCGCGCGCATGGCCCGGGCGCAGACGCTGAGCATTCGCAACCAGCCGTTCGTCGAAGGCGCCCTCGCGCTCGGGGCCGACGACCGGCGAATCATCACCTTCCACATCATCCCGCACATCATCCCAGTGATGGCGGTCGTGACCGTGTTCGATTTCGCGGGCGTGATGCTCGCCGAGGCCGGGCTCAGCTTCCTCGGCCTCGGGGTGCTCCCGCCGGATGTCTCCTGGGGAATGATGCTGTCGCAGGGGCGCGACTACATCAATACGGGCGGCTGGTGGCTGCTCATCTTCCCCGGTCTCGCCCTCTCCCTCACCTGCCTCAGCGCGAACCTCACCTCGCGCTGGCTGCAGGTGCTCACACGGATACAGGGGTAACGAAATGCCTGGAACTTTGAGCCTTCTCCTCGACGCCGACGTAGCCGGCGCAATCAACCTCCGCGACCTCGGCGGCCTGCCGGTGGCCGGCGGCGCACTCAAGCCCGGCGTGGTCTACCGCTCCGGGATGATGCAGCACATCACGCCCGAAGGCCTCACCGCGCTCACGAACAAGCTCCGGGTTCGCACCATTGTCGACCTTCGCAACGAAGTCGAACTCGCGAACGACGGCGTCTCCGATTTCGCCAGCGTCGGCATCCGTCATCGGCACGTGCCGGTCATCAACTCTGGAATCATGATGAGCGGGCCCGAGCGGGCCGAACGCATCCGCGCGCTGCTCACTGGCCAGGGCGCGATGGGCGCGATGTATCTCGACATGGTGCGGGAGAGCGGCGACACCTTCCGCGAGTTCTTCGAAGTGCTCGTCGAGCAGGATTCGCTGGCGGTCGTCTTCCACTGCGCCGGTGGCCGCGACCGCACGGGCGTCGCCTCGGCGCTGCTCCTCTCGGCCCTCGGCGCCGAAGACGAAGTGGTCGGCGCGGACTACGCCCAGACCGGGCCGATCCTGCGCTCCCACTCGCACCGCTTCACGCGCTCGCTCGAAGAGACCGGCCTGACGCTCGAAGAGATGACCACCCTGGTGGGCGACACCCGTCCTGAGGCGATCCTCGGCGTCCTCTCGTTCCTGCGCGAAGAGTACGGCTCGGTCGAAGGTTACCTCGAATCGACCGGCCTCGACCTCGCCGTCATCGAAGAACTCCGAGCCCAACTGGTCGCGTAAGAACCGCCAGCCCCCCGCAATCGAACTCCAGACGGCCCGCCATGTTTGTGGCGGGCCGTCGCCGTCAACAGAAGCGCGACCGTGAGGGAGTGCGTGCCAGGATGACCCAGCTCCCAGTTAGCCCCATGCGCGCCACGCTGCGAATGGCGCTGGCCGACCGTTAGCGCCGGAGCAGGAGGGTGACGATTTCGCGCACTTTGCCGCCGAGGTCGAACTTGTAGCGTTCGTCGCCGCGCAGGAAGTCGTAGGTCCCGAGGCCACACTCGATGGCGTCGCGGATGGAGAGCGCTTTCGACAACAGGCCCACTGCGAGGTCCGTACGGGCCGGGTCGTAGCCGCTGTTATAAAGGTAGCGATGGCCGCCACAATTGAAGGCGAGCAGTGTCGCCACCGGCTGGCCATCGAGCGAAAGTGTCGCGAGGCGGGTCATCCCGAGGCCCGCGAACGTCTCGGAGAGGTCGCGAAAGAACGCCTCCATCGCTGAGGTCAGGAATTCGGCCTTGTCGGCGCGGCTGGCGCGCATCATCGCGAAGAGCGTGTCCATGCCGTCGCGAACGGCGCCCGGTTCGGTCGCGGTAACGAATTTCACATCGCCAGCGGCTTCGAGGTGGCGCAGTTTGCGGCGCAATTCGTGGCGATCGTGCTTCGCGAGCGAGGCGACGTATTCGTCAAACGAGCCGGGCAGTTCGCGCGCGGGACAGACCGATTCGGCCACCGCGGAGGCCTTCCAGCCCCAGTATTCGGCCGCTTCGAGCAACGCAGCATGCATCGGACTGCCGGAAACGAGGCCCCAGAAGTCGGCAGCAGGCGTCATATCTTCGAGCAGCCATTCAAGCACGCCGCGAGCGACCTCTTGCTCCATGCCCGGCAGCGCGAGCGGGCCACCGTAGTCGCGAACGTTCGGGTCGCCGAGGGTGCGCGCGGTCGACGTCGCCATATCGAGCGCGAACGTGCCGATGAGCTCCTCCTCGGCGCGAATCGCAAGGTAGAGCGGGCTCGCACCGGTCGACTTGCCGAAGTGGCGCAGCCAGGTCTCGTGCCAGGCTGGGTGGGAGAACGGCGTCGCGCCCGGGATGGAGGCATGGAGCGCCTGCCAGTCGTCGCGGATGGTCGCGAGGTCTTCGGAGGAGATTAGCGGGCGAGCAGTTCGGGCCACGCTGCGATTGTACCCGGTGTGGGATTACTGCTCCGCCCGCCGAAGAGGACGAGGCTACGCCTGCCAGTCGCCGCCTCCGTCGCCGCCCGGCGCGGCGACCCACTGCACGAGCTGGAGCACGATGCCGTTCGGGTCGAGCACCTGGAAGTAACGTTCGCCCCAGGGCTCGGTTTCGATTGGCGTCGGAATCGTGACGCCGGAGTCGCGCAGGCGTTCCCATTCGGCATCGATGTCGTCCACAACGAAGGCGATGTGCGTGCCCATCCCGGCTGCTGCGGCATGGCTGGCCGGCTTGAAACTGGCGAGCCCCGTGCGCAGGAAGATGACATTGAGCGCGGAATCGCCACGGCTCAGCGACGCGAAACCATCGGCGGCCATCGCGACCGAAAACCCGAAGTGCTCCTGCAAGAACGCAGACGAGGCGTCCACGTCTTCGACATTGAGCGAAATGGCAGTTGCAGTGATGTTCAAGAAGATCCTTTCGGTGTGAGAGGGCGGGTCCCATGCAGAAAAAGGGGTGCGAGGTAGGCAGTGCGTCCGCGGAAAAGGGACTTGCGGACCGGGAAGGTATCGTGTGAGAAGGTCAATTCTGAGTAAAGGCCGCTGCTCTCCCGGGCGCGCCATGGTCGCCGGAAAGTCGAACGTTTGTTGGGCGCGCTGGAAGCGGGTAGGCTTGGCCCATCATCAGCGCCGGCCGGCGCAATCACTTTCGCACCCAGGATCGAGGTCTTCCCATGTCGTTCAATCGCCCGCGTCGCATGAAATTCGGAATGTTCATGGCGCCCTTTCACCGCGTCAACGAAAACCCGACGCTCTCCATGGAGCGCGATATGCGCCTCATCGAGCACCTCGACTACCTCGGGTACGACGAGGTCTGGATCGGCGAGCACCACAGCTTCGCCCGCGAAATCATCGCCGACCCGGTGGTCTTCCTCGCGGCGGCGGCGCAGCGCACGCGCCAGATTCGGCTCGGCACGGGCGTCACGAGCCTGCCCTACCACCACCCGTTCATGGTCGCCGACCGCATGGTGCAGGTGGACCACATGACGCGTGGCCGGGCGATGCTCGGCGTGGGGCCCGGCGCGCTCGTCTCCGACGCCTACATGATGGGCATCAAGACGGTCGACCAGCGGCGCATGATGGACGAGTCACTCGGCGCGATAATGCAGCTCCTGCGCGGCGAGACGGTCTCGCAGCAGACCGACTGGTACACCCTGCAGGATGCCCGCCTCCAGCTCGCGAGCTTCACCGACCCGCATCTGCCGGTTGCCGTCGCGACCGCGTTTTCGCCTGCGGGAGCGATGGCCGCTGGCAAGCACGGCGTCGGCATGCTCTCGGTAGCGGGCGCCGACAGCGAAAAGTTCGAGCAGACCTGGGGCTGGGCCCAGGAAGCGGCCGACCAGGCCGGCAAGCCGATAGACCGCAAGAACTGGAGCGTCGTGGTGCCGATGCACATCGCCCACTCGCGCGAAGAGGCGTTCAACGACATCCGCGAGGGCTACGCGCGCCGCGCCTACACCGGCGACCGCCTGAACAACGATGCCCCGGAGGGCGGCAACCTCCTCGGCCTGCCTTCGGGCGCGCTGGAGCCCCAGGCCGAGCGTGGCACGATCATCGTGGGCACGCCCGACGACGCGATCCGCCAGATCGAGATTATCGAGGAGCGCGCGGGCGGCATCGGCGGGATTCTGATGCTCGCGCACGAATGGACGACCACGCAGAAGACGAACGAGAGCTACGAGCTCTTCGCGCGCTACGTGGCGCCGCATTTCCAGGGCCAATCGCAGACGATGATTGCGAATCGCGACTGGATCGAGACGAACGGCGCGACCGTGTTCGGCGGCGTGCTGGACGCCTATACGAAGGCGTTCAACGACTCGGGCAAGGCGTTGCCGGCGGTCCTGCAGGGGCGGAAGTAGGGGCGAGTCGGCGTCACGGGTTGCCTGCTGGCCTGCGGCAACTCATCGTCAGTAACGCGCGCGACTGAGCGAGCGTGACCGCTGCTCGCGGTGGCGATGTCGGTGCCGGTTGGGCCGGGATGCGCTGAGTGGCTTGTTGGTTGCCACGTCGCGGATGAGGTTGGTGCGCCGCTCGTGGGATTGAGTGCCGGGTCACGCTGGCACACACTCGCTTGGGCGCGCTTCTTCCGTCGTTGCCCTACCTGTCAGTAACGCTCGCGACTGAGCGAGCGTTACCGCTGCTTGCGGTGGCGATGTCGGTGCCGGTTGCGCCGGGATGCGCTGAGTG
>JBBSKE010000098.1:0-10456 GCA_038256595.1 Tepidiformales bacterium
CGCATCGCAGGAGTCATCGAAGGATTCGCCGGCCGCTCCGAGGGCTGCCGCCTGCGCACTCGTCCACTCGGCGCCCATTGCTTCGCAGACCAGGCGCCAGAGGTCGTTCTCCGAGTCATGGAGCATGCGGTGGTGAACGGCCATCGGCAGCGCCAGCCGGGTCGCAAGCACGGAGCGCTGCACTGCCGCGAGCATGGAGTCGCCGCGCGCCCGGGCGAAGGTCAGCTTGTGAACCTCTTCGGCAAACCCGGTGATCCACTCTGCAACGGCACGGTCGATGCTGGAATCGTCGCCCGCGTGGCTCCAGGTCCAGGCACGCGCCTCGCGTTGCAGTTCGGCGGCGACCTCGCCCGGGTCCGAGAGAAGAATCGCCGTTCGCCAGCCCGGGATGGCGCCGCCAACCTCGTGGATGTCGCCGAACGAGGCGCGATGCTCGGCAGCGGTTCGCCAGCTGATCGAGACGAGAAACCCCTCGCGACGATGGAGTGCGTACTCCTTGCCGCTGCCAATCGCGTGTAGATCGATGTCCGATTCGGCGTGAGCAGTGCCGCGCGCGTGGCTGCCCGTGAGGGCCACTGCCAGCGCTCCCTGCGCGGTCAGGTCGCCCGCAATCGTCCGCGCGAGGGACAGCGCAGCGTCATCGAATCGCCCGGGGAGGTCTTCCATAGCGCAATTCTACGGTCGTCTGAAGCTGCGGCGGTGAAATCTCCTCCCTTCACCGATTGCCTCGCTTATGGAACGGCCCTAGTCTTCCTGCATCCCCGCTGCCGCGTCCCCGGGACTTAATTCGAAACAACGTTGGGAGTTCCTCATGAAGCCACTTCGCTGGATAGTCCGGCTCGCAAAAGGTCCGAACTGGCAGGTGCTCGAACAGGCGCAGGCTCAGCCAGAGTCGGCGCTGGAGCTCCCCCTCGAAGTCGAACTCGGTGGCATTGCGCTGCTCGTGCGTGAAGTCGCCGCCGGCGACGACGCCGCGATTCTCAAGTTCGCCAACGCCCTGCCGCCGCACGACCTCCTCTTCCTGCGCCGCGACCTGACAGACCCCGAGCAGGTCGCAAACCTTATCCACACCGCAGAAGCCGGCCAGTCCCATACCCTGCTGGTGTTCGATGGCGACGAAGTCGTTGGCTACGCCTCGGTGGCGAGCGATGGCCTCGCCTGGACGCGTCACGTTCGCGAACTTCGTGTCCTCGTCGCCGCCTCGATGCGGGGAAAGCACCTCGGCCGCCTGCTGACCGAGCAGGCCTTCGCCCTCGCCCGTGCGGATGGCGCCGCGAAGATGGTCGCCCAGATGACCGTGGACCAGGAAGCGGCAATCGCGGCCTTCCGGCGCATCGGGTTCGTGCCCGAAGCCAAGCTCCACAACCACGTCATCGACCGCGACGGCAAGCTCCACGACCTGCAGATCATGAGTCTCGACGTGGACAAGTTCCAGGTCATGCTGGAGCTGGCGCTGGCGCCAGACCCGATGCAGATTTAGCGCATTCCGGCGTCGCTTGCGGCGGCAGTTGGCCAAAAGGTACTCCTCGAGGCGAGGTGTGCGGCGGGGAGCAACGCAAGCAATAGCCTGTTGTTGTCTCCAGCCGGCGGCCCGCTGGCGCTGACTCCAGCGCTAAGCCGACGTAGAAGTAGACGAGACCGTACAGGGTGGATTCTTCTCTGGCGGCATGCTCACGGTCTATCGGCAACAGCATGGCTCAACGTTTCGCCACCGCCCGGATCCGTTGATAGGCCGCGTCCCCGAGAATTGTCCGAGCGACAAGTGTTGCCGTTCGTTTCTGCGTGATGGTTTCCGCTGGAAAGCGCCGCGCCGCGTTCCAGTACTCAAGCCATCCGCGACGTATCCGACCGGAAAAAACATCCAACGTGGGGATCGCGACCAGTGCCTGCCTGCGGGCAATTGCGCGAAACCGCGCCAGCTCTTGGGCTGTCAACGGACTGGGAGTGATCCGAAAAGCGCGGTCTATCCCTTTTAGCATCTCCTCTGTGGATACCCACATGGCACCACTACTCTGAGATAGATTCGCCGTGTGCAACCTATATGCATACGACGGAGTCGCCAAGAATCCGGCATCACCAACCATGAGTAGATTGAGCCACATATTCGTATCTACGGAATAGTGTAAGTCGCTATCATATCCACCAACCTGCCGATATGAATCGGTTCTTATCAACGTGCCACTATGTAATACCGGTGAACCGTGAATCAAGTTCTCTATTGCGACCCGCCGTGAACGAACGCCGTCTGTGTCCCATGCCCTGCGCTCGTACAAGATATTGCCTGCATCATTTTCTTTCGTCCATGCGGTGAAACAGAATGACGCGTGGGGAAACGCCTCCAACATGTTGACTTGATTCTGAATCGCGTCATTTCTCGTTGCATAGTCATCTGCGCTTATTACCATCATGTACTTTCCAGTGGATCGATCGCTTCCTTCGAGTAAAGAGCCCACGTACCCAATATTGTGCTGATGAGTGATGAGTGTAATCCGCGGATCTTCTAGGTGGGGCGAGATTACCTGCAAAGAGTCATCCGTGGATGCATCATCGATGATAAAAAGTTCCAAATTAGGGTACGTTTGACTAAGCACTGACGAAAGTGCCTTGGGAAGGTATCTCCCGTAGTTATAGTTCAAAATGGTGACTGACACTTTCGGTTGGCTGGACAACAGATAACCTCAGTTTACTCGCCGAAAGTTGTCTCGGCGCGAATGTGCTAGTTCGAGCGCAAGATCTACAATGGTCCGGTCATTTCGCGCGCCATCGAAGCGCTGTAGGGCTCGCCGCCTTCCTGCCATGCCAATTGTAGATAGGTTCTCTCTTTGGTCGAGCGCCCAGCGAAGGGCAGCCACGAGTGATTCGCCGTCGGGCCCGATCAGCAGTCCGTTCGTCCCGTGTTCCACGATGTCCGCCGCACCCCCAACATTGGAGACAATTACCGGCAACCCGGATGCCATTGCCTCAATCGTCGCTATTCCGAAACAATCGGCGAACGTCGGTGACACGAATACATGCGCGCGCGCAAACAAGGAGATGAGCTCTGGCGAATTCGGCCCCGCGCGATGGATTCTCACTCCCGGGGCCGGGGAAACCGGCTTCCTGGTGACGATATCTGCCTCAACCTGGCCACCAAGCGCTGCAATCGCATCGAGCAGCAACTTGCCGCCCTTGCGTTCGAAATCGCCGCCGACGAAGAGCAGCCGCAGCGGCTCGGTAGCGCCCAGGGTGTCCCAGCGGACCGGGTTTGGCGCCCAGCGCTCCAGGTCCACCCCGGGCGGCAAAATGCGGACTCGCGAAGCCTCGACGCCCTGTTCCAACAGCGAATCTGCCGCCCAGCGCGACCAGGGCGTGAACACCGAGACCTGCTTCCAGGCCGCCTTTTCCTGTTCGCGCGCAAGCCAGAGGCTAAACCCGGTACGCGCTGGTCTATTGAAATAGATGGTGGCCATCGTTTCGCGCTGTGCCATGGTCCAGTCGAGGTCGAGAATCAGCGGACGCCGCAAACGCCCTGCCTGGGCCCACAGATGGGGCACGATCGGTTGCACAACCGAGGTCCAGATGACGTCTGGGCGGGGCAATCGCGCGAATCCGCGGGCCGAAACAGCGGCCCGCAGGCGGCCGCGAAGTGGCCTCGGAAGGGCCGTAAAGCGTTCGATGACTCCACCGCTATTCCATCCGGAGACGGGCTGCACGTCCGCTTCGAGACGCGAATCGGCCGCCAGGTGCTCCGCCAAATTGGCCAAGCGGGTGCGATGGCCAGCGAACGTCGAGCCAAGGAACAGGGCTCGAGGGGTGGTGTGGGTGCCGTCCTGGGTCCGGGATAACATCGTCGCGGTCAAGTATTTACCAATAACAGTGAAATCGCAGTGAAGCGGTCGTGCAGCCAGGGCATCGGCATAAACCCTACACCTCAAGGCTTTACTGGATACCGTCTTAACTCGGCGTTGACTAGGAATATCGAGTCCCCTAGGGGAAAGAAACTGGCTTAGTGACAGCTCAGTTGCCATGCCGGGTTAATCCGGAACAGCCCGTACCCCATCCGCCACCTGCCGTCGATCCGCTAATTGAGGGCCCACACAACCCATGCCCTCGAGGGATCTTCATGCACAGCAGACTCCGGCTCCCGCTGGCCGCTGCCTTCTTTGGAACGATTGCGATGCTCGTCCTCGTAATCACGCCAACGATGGGAAGCGGCGCGGCCGGCATTACCTACACCTTCGATGGCGCCCCGGCCTCGCCGAAAGCCTTCAACCCCGCTGACTGGGACGTCGCCGTCAGCTCCCGTAACACCAACACCTTCTACGCGCCGGAAACCATGCACGCGCTGCACGGCGCCGACTGTGGCGCCCCACCGCTGACTCACGAGGTCTCGACCTACGAGCAGTCGGTCTTCCAGTGCAAAGACCACGTCATGACGGCCATCCAGGCGGAAGGCTACGGCGTCATCTATCTGACGCCGAACCACATGGTCGACTTCAGCCAGGGCGAGGCCGTGGTCAAATGGGATGTCTCCACATTCCGCACCACCTACCGCGACTTCCTCGACTTCTGGATCACGCCGTTCGAACTGAATCAGCAGCTCCCGATGGACGATTGGCTACCGGACGGCCAGGGCGAACCGAAAGAAGCCATCCACATCCGCATGGATGGCCAGCCCGGCTCCACTATGTTCCGTGGCGCAATCGTAAAGAATCACGTCGTCCAGGAACTCCCCAGCGATTGGTGGACGGTTTACGAGAGCCTCCTCACGCCGGACCAGAAAGTTCGCACCACCTTCGAACTGCGCATCACGAAGACGAGCCTCAAGTTCGGCATCCCGTCGCTGAACCTCTGGTGGATCGATACCACCTTTGCCGACCTTGGCTGGAGCCAGGGCGTCTTCCAGATGGGCCACCATTCCTATAACCCCTGGAAGGACGGCGACAAGGGCCCGAACACCTGGCATTTTGACAATGTCAGCATCTCGCCCGCCATCCCGTTCACGATGCTGAAGGGCAACGTCCGCTTCGTCGACACACAGAACCAGGTCGTCCAGTTCAACGGCGCGGCCCCGGCCGGTTCGAAACTGCGTTTCTCCGCAGTGGGCACCATTGACGTCAGCTACGACAACGGCGCCACCTGGCAGGCTGCTCAGCGCCAGAAGGAGGAGTACCACCTCGCCGATCACTTCTCCTCCTACTGGACGCCAATCCCGGCCGGCGCCACACAGGTGATGTTCCGCGGCGGCCCTGATGCCTGGTTCGAAAGGTGGCTCGCGAAGGACTTCGGCGTCTGGTCGCTGAACAGCGCCAGCAGCGCGCCCGCCCCGACGAACACGCCCCTCCCTTCGACCAACACCGCGGTCCCGCCGACGGCGACGGTTGCCGCTGCGACGAACACGCCGGTTGCCCCCACCGCAACCGCCACCGCGCCGGCCGCCACCGCGACCAAGACCACCGCTGTCGCAACTGCTACGGCAACGAAGACGACGGTGCCACCAACGGCAACGGCGACCGCACAGGCCAATCCGCAGCAGGTTCTCTCCCAGCCCGGCACGCGCGTCGAATGGCTCGGTGAAGGTTGGTACCTCCACGGCGTCAACCTGCCCTGGTACAACTGGGGTTGCGACTTCGGCTGCAACAGCAATGGCGGCGCCAGCTCCACCACGGTGAAGAATGCCCTCGCGCCGCGCTTCCAGACGCTCGAAGACTCCGCCGTCCACAACGTCCGCTGGTGGCTCTTCCCCGGCGACCCGTGGCAGATCACCCGCGACTCATCCGGCGCCCCGACGGGTATCAACCCGGCCGTTTACGCCGACCTCGACGCCGCCCTCGCGATGGCCGAGACCTATGACCTCTACTACACGTTCGCTATCTTCTCGAGCCCCAGCCACATCCCCGCGGCCTGGCTGACGGACCCGGCCCAGCGCGAAAAGCTCTCAGTCGCCCTCGGCGGACTCTTCGCCCGCTATGCCGGCAACCCGCGCATCCTTGCCTGGGACGTCGTGAACGAACCGGAATTCGACATCTGGGGCGGGAAAGCGAACCAGGCAGACGTCCAGTCGCTCGTCCGCTCCGTGGCGACCCAGGTCCACCAGCGCGGCGGCGGCTCGCTCGTCACCGTCGGCGGCGCGATGCTCGATGGCCTCCCGATGTGGGTCGGCCTTGGCCTCGACTTCCATTCGCCCCACTGGTACGACTACATGTCCTCCGGCAACTGGTGCGCCCGCTGCACCACCTACGATGCGCTCAAGGTGAAGTACAACCTCGACGCCCCGGTCGTCCTCGGCGAGGTCTACACCGGCAACGACTCGGACGCGGCGGCGCGCCACGCGGACTTCTACGACAAGGGCTATGCCGGCTCCTGGAGCTGGTCCCTCTTCCCGGAGCGCACGGCGGACCTCCTCAGCATCAACATGACCGCTGCGGCCGCCTTCGCTGCCGCAAAGACTGACGACGGCCCCGGCGGTTTGTCCGGCTCCGTTACCCAGCCCACGCCTACCCGGACGGCGACGACGGTCCCCGCAACCGCCACGCCAACCCGGACGGCGACGACCGTCCCCGCAACCGCCACGCCTACCCGGACGGCGACGATGGTTCCTGCCACCGCCACGCCAACCCGCACGGCGACGACGGTTCCTGCGACCGCCACGCCAACCCGGACTTCGACCCCGGTCCAGCCGACCGCGACTGCCACTTCGACGCCCCGCGTCGCGGAATCAACGCCGACGAAGACCGCCTCGCCGACGACCACCGCGCCGACCGCCACGCCCACTCAAGCGGCCACAAATAGTACGGTCACGAAGTGGATCACGACCGCTGTCACGAACCCGGCTACTGGCGCACGACGCGGGAGCCTCGCCACCATCACCACCAGCGTGACGGCCAACGGCACCGCCTCGGGCCTCGTGGACATGGAAATCTATGATGCGAACGGCAATCTTGTGCTCCAGCGCATCTGGGACAACCGCACCTTCACTCCGAACCTGAAGCGCCGCTTCTCCACCACCTGGCGCATTCCTATGGATCTCGCGCCCGGTACCTACACCATCAAAGTCGGCGTCTTCAGCCAGGACTGGGGCACGCTCTATAGTTGGAACGACAACGCTGGCGTCATTCGCATCAAGTAATCCGCACCACATTCGCGTGCAGACTCGAGAGGGTGACCGGGCAACGGTCACCCTCTCGGCATTTCCGACGCATACCGCGATTCGATGGGACAATCCGATGATGACACACGTCCTTGCGCAGCGGCGAAGCCTGGCGATCGGGGCGCTGCTCGTTGCTGCTGCCGCGGTCGTGATTGTCGCGCTCGCACTTGCAGATGAGGAGTCTCCGCAGTCCGCACTCCCCGCGCAGGTCGCCGTCACGCCGTCCGCGATCGCGCAAAGCACTGCAACGTCAGCGGAAACGCCGCCCACTTCCGCGCGGGGCACTGCCACGGCATCGGGCACGCCGACGGTTACCCCGGGAGGCAACAGCCGGGTCCAGTGGCAGGGCCGGGAGTGGTATCTGCACGGTCTGAACCTGCCCTGGTACAACTGGGCCTGCGACTTCGGCTGCAAGGACACCGGCGCCAGCTCCCCGGCGTCGCAGGCCGCGCTCGCCCCGCGCTTCCAGCAACTCGCAGCCGCCGGCATCCACAATGTCCGCTGGTGGGTGTTCCCTGGAGACCCGTGGCAGCTTTCGCGCGACGCCTCTGGCGCCCCGGCGAGCCTGGATCCTGCGATTTTTGCTGATTTCGACGCCGCCTTAGCCATGGCCGAGACCTACGACCTCTACTACACCTTCGTGCTCTTCTCCGCGCCGTCCCACCTGCCAGCAGCCTGGCTGAGCGACCCATCCCAGCGCGAGAAGCTCGTCGCCGTCCTCAGTGACCTCTTCGCGCGCTACGCGGGCCACCCGCGGATCCTCGCCTGGGATGTCATCAACGAGCCCGAATTCGATGTCTGGGACGGCAAGGCGAACCAGGCCGACGTCCAGGCGCTCATCCGCGATGTCGCCACTCGCGTCCACGAAGACGGCGGCGGCGCCCTCGTCACGGTCGGCGGTGCGATGCTCGATGGCCTCCCCATGCTCGCCGGGCTCGGCCTCGATTTCTATTCGCCCCACTGGTACGACTACATGGAATCTGGCGCCTGGTGTGCCCCCTGCACGACCGCCGCGGAGGTCCAGGCAAGGTACAGCATCGACGCCCCGATCGTCCTCGGCGAGGTCTACGCCGGTGCGGATACCGACTCCGGGGCGCGCCTCGCCGGCTTCTACGACAGGGGTTACGCGGGCGCCTGGAGCTGGTCGCTCTTCCCGGAGCGCACCGAGGACCGGCTGTCCATCGATTTTGCGGCGGCCGCCGAGTTTGCCCAACGCATTTCGGATGATGGCCCCGCAAAATAAAGCCCGCGTCTCCGTGTTGCCTCGTTGGGCCGCAGAGGACGTCTCCTCGACCAGCGCCCAACGAGCCGGTGAGACAATCGCACGAATGGCGAAAAATGTGCGGCGGATGCGAACCTGGTTGGCGGCGCTGACGCTTCTCGTGCTCTCCCTCGGCATCACAGCGGCGGTCATGCTGAACTCCGGCGATTCCGACCAGGCTGCGACGCCCGAGACGCCGACTCTGCCCGCGGCTCCAACGACGCCCACCCCAGAGCCTGGCGCGCTTGCGAGTACCGCCTGTACGCCCGGGGAGAGCGGCCTGCGCGTCTCGGGAGCGATCGCGACCGATACCTTCGATGGCAACCCGTCGACTCCCCAGGCCTTCTGTGACGCGAACTGGGACATCGCCGTGAGTTCGCGCGACACCGGCACGTTCTACGCACTCGAGCCGATGCTCGCCCAGCACGGCGACGACTGCTCGCCTCCGCCGGCCGAACACCAGCACAGCGGCGCCTACGAGCAGGCGGTGTTCTCCTGCCGCGACCACGTCATGACCTCGATCAGCGCGGAGGGCTACGGCGTCATCTACCTCACGCCAGCTGTTATGGTCGACTTTTCCGGCGCCGAAGCGGTCATCACCTTCGACGTCTCGTTGTTACGCACCTCCAGCCGTGACTGGATCGATGTCTGGGTGACTCCCTGGGAGGACAACCTCCAACTCCCGCTCGACGACTACTTCCCCGACCTCCAGGGCGAACCACGGCGCGCCATCCACGTGAAAATGGACGGCGCCCTCGGGGATACGCACTTCAAGGTCTATGTTGTCGATGAGTTCGGCCAAAAAGCTCTGCCGCTGAACTGGGGGCCGCTCGAAACGACCATCACGGCCGATGAAAAGCGCCGCGACAAGCTGGAACTGCGCATCTCCAGGACGCACGTCAAATTCGGGCTGCCAGCGTACAACCGCTGGTACGTCGATGCACCGATGCCCGATATCGGCTGGGACACGGGCGTCGTCCAGTTCGGGCATCACTCCTACAACCCAACGAAAGGCGGCGTGAACGAAGTCGCCGGCACCTGGCACTGGGACAACGTCAGTATTTCGCCAGCGAAGCCATTTACTATAGTCAAAGCCGATGCTCGCTTCGCCGACACCGCGGGCCAGGTGCTCACCTTCGACAGCCCTGCCCCGGAAGACTCCCACCTGCGATTCTCCGCAGTCGGGCTCATTGAACTGAGCTTCGACGGCGGCAAAACCTGGCGCGCGGCCCAGCGCCAGGCCGAGGAAGGCAGATTCGCTGACCATTTTTCGAGCTACTGGACGCCCGTGCCCGCCGGGACCACCTCGGTGATGGTCCGTGGCGGCCCGGACGACTGGTTTGAACAGTGGTTCGCGAAGGACTTCGCGATCTGGTCGAAAAGCTAGTTATCCGCCTTAATTTCGCGAATCTTCCCGGTTTCGACCTCGTAGACGAAGCCCCGCACGGGCACGTCCTTGCGCACGATCGGCGAGGCTGCATAAAGTGCCAGGTCCGCACGCACCGAGTCATCGACGTCCCAGAACGGCAGAAACGCGATCGCATCGGCGTCCGCCTGGAGGTTTTCGCGCAACTTTTCCCGGATGTCCTTGTCCGTAAAGGTGAGCATGCCGCAGTCCGTGTGGTGGACGATGGCGACCGCCTCGGTGCCGAGGAGTTGTTGCGAAATGGCGAGACTGCGGAGCGCTTCGCTCACCCGTCCGCCGGCGTTGCGAATCACATGCGCGTCGCCTTCTTCGAGCCCGAACGCGCGCGCCGGGTCGATGCGCGCGTCCATGCAGACGACCAGCGCCGCCTTTCGCCCTGGCGGCATCGGCAGGTTTCCCTTGGTGAACGATGCGGCGTAGCCCTGGTTGGCCTGGATGAATTCGTCGATGACGGTCATGGGGTGCCTCCAATGTCGACTTTATCAGTCAACAATATCAGGCTACGCGACTCGCAGGCGTTGCAAGCATCCTGGTCGCTCGCCAATCACCCTCAGCAGGCTCAGCTGCCGGTGAACGTGGCCGGCTGCTTCGCCAGGAAACTCGCGATCGCATTGCGGTGGTCCGACGTTCGGGCTGCTGC
>JBBSKE010000099.1:0-10335 GCA_038256595.1 Tepidiformales bacterium
GTGATTTGCCGCATTCTACGCGGTGAGGCTGATTCGGGTTCGCCAAAATGCCAAATCCGTGTTTGATTCGTCGCCGCGCACGCAACGCCGACAGAACCGCTCGCGCCCAGGGGTGCGTGCCAGCGTGACCAACGCCAACCTCGGCCGCCAGCACCCAATCCCGACGGTGACGCAGCGACCAACACCGTCAAGTGCTGTTTCGAAGCCCAACAACCTGGCTAGAGTGCCCACGGCTTCGAAGAAGCGCGACTGCCGTAGGCGTGCTTCCCAACCATGATTATTAATATTGTTCTTGATTTTACACATTTTTATATTGACTTTAACCAAGAATTCAGCGCAGGATAGGCTCATCAAAACACAAGGATGCATATGAAACACCACCACCAACCGCCTCGCCAGGGCCCCGGGGAATTCGGGGACAGGCGTCGAGGCGGCCGCGCTGCCCGGTCGGCAGCACCCACCACCACAGACAATCCAACCCGACGTGGCCGCTTCGCCCACGCCACAGAAAGGAACACCGCATGGCTCGAATGGTTGCCAACTGCCCCTCGTGTGAGGGAGCGCTGGAGGTCCGGCGGCTGGAATGCCCGGCCTGCGGAGTGGCCGTCGAAGGGCACTTCGAATCGGGGCCGATGGCGCGGCTCACCCGCGACCAACTCGGATTCGTCGAAACTTTTCTTCGCTGTCGCGGAAAAATCAAGGACGTGGAGTCGGAGCTGGGGATCAGCTACCCCACCGTCGTCGCCAAGCTCAACGAGGTCCTCGTGGCCATGGGATTCGAAGCCGGGGAGGACCCGCGGGAGGCGGAACGGCGGCAGAAGGTTCTCGACGAGCTTTCCGCCGGTCGAATCTCGGCGACCGAAGCCGCTGACCGCCTGCGCCAGCTGGGAGGCCGCGATGCCTGAAACCCCACCCGAAGAACTCCACCGCATGCGCGAAGAGACGATTCGCGCCCGGGAAGAATCGCAGCGCATGCGCGAAGAGGCCCACCGCCTTCGGGACCAGGCGCGCGAACTCGAACAGCGCCTGCGCGACGAGGAGCGCCGGGCCCGCGAACGTGAGCGCGAAGAACGTCGACGCAATCGCCCGCCTGGCAGCCCGCCCGAGTTTCCCTTCGGCCACGGCGGCCCGCGCCATCACCGCTCGCACTACGGCATCGGCCCGGACTCGCCCGACCTCGACAGTGAAGATGGCAGCAGCTCCAGCAGCAGCGCCCGCACCGAGCAGACCTTCTCCCTCGCCGGGATTCGCGAGGTGAACCTCGACCAAACCGCCGGCAAAGTTCTCGTGCGCTACTGCCGCGAGGGCGAAGAGCCGGGCGTGGTGACCATCGGCAACAAGTCCGCACCGAACCTCGAAGTGGTTCGCGGCGAGGAGCGAATCTCGATCACGGTCCAGATTTCCACCGGCTGGCTCTTCCGTCGCCGCCAGGGCCAATCGACCATCCTCCGCCTCGCGCCCGGCGTCGGCGAACTGCGCGTCGACCTCGGAGCGGGCGAAGTCGAAGTGCGCGGCGTCGAAACCGGCGCGATGCACCTGTCCGTGGGTGCGGGCGAAGTGAAGTGCCTCGGCGCTGGCGGCAACGTTGACGCGAGCGTCGGCGCCGGCAAAGTCAGCCTCCAGGCCCACCGCGGCCTCGCTCGCGGCGACGTCGGCACCGGTGACCTGCTCATGGACATCGCCGGGGTCGAACCTGGCGAGTATCGCGGCACGGCCGGCATGGGACGAGTCGAAGTGCGGCTCGCGCCCGGCTTTCCGGTCCACATCCGGGCGACCAGCCGCATCGGCAAGAGCCGCATCCAGTATCCCGACGCCGGCGAAGGCGCTCCCACGCGGGTTCGTATCGAATCCGGCATCGGCGAGGCGAGTGTTGGCACCCGCCGCGACAAGGACGACACGCCCGCCGGGGAGGCTCGTCCGTCGTCGGGTTCGAAGCCGCAGCGCGAGGGCCGCTCGGAGGCGACCCGCCGCCGCCGCGAATCCGAGGAGCTGCGGGTCCTCCAGATGCTCGAGCAGGGAAAAATCAGCTCCAGCGAGGCCGCGGACCTCATCGCCGCCCTCCAGGGCATGTCCGCAGTGCCGGACCCGGAGCCGCCAGCCCCGGAGGATATCCCCGAGCCGCCCGTCATCCCCCTCGGCCCACGAACCTCGGACGACAGCCTGCCAGCGAGCTGAGCAGCGAACCAGCAACTGACCATCCGGCCCCGTGGCATGCTGCCCGGGGTCGTTTGGCGTCTCTCGCACGCGCTTACGCACGTTCGGTTGGAGCCCCGCGTGCAAACAAGGGGTCGTCGTGAATGGCCACAGGAACCCCTGCCCGCAGGCCCAACACCGGTCATTCGGTTCCCTGGCCTGGCAACCAGGCACATTCAACAGAGACAGGTTCGGCCCGCGATGCGGCGAGTCCTCCGCCCCCGCACTCGCGCACCGAGGCTCAGACGGTGCTCCCGGCACCCAAGCGGAGGAACCGCGCGTGGAAACAAGCGGGTGGGTGACGTGCCACCGAATCGACCGCCGCAGGCCCGCAAACGTTCATTCGGGCCCCTGGCAACCCGGGCCACCCATAGAGAACATGGTTCACCGGCGAGCCGCCAAACAAAGCAGTCGGGCCTGCGGCAGCCGATCTGGTGGCGACTCATCCACCCGCTCTCTGCCGGTCGCGGTTCTGACGTTTGAGTGGTGGGTCGAGTTAGTGGCATCTCCGGTGCGATCCCGAGTTTCTGGAGTCGGGCCTGCGGGCAGTCGATCGGGAGGCGAGTCGCGCGTCCCCGAACTCGCGCACCGGGGCTCGGACGGGTGGTGTGTTCGGTCATCGTGCCTGTTCTCTCGCCGCTCTGGCGCGCTTCCCGCACCATGGGGCAGTGACCGACGCCAGCTCCCCGCCACCTCCTGCGCCAGCGCATCGCCGTGGCGTCGTGCGGCGCGTGCTCACCACGCTCGGGACCATCGCGCTCGGCCAGGGGCTGACCTCCGGGATCACGCTCGCGAGCGTCCCAATCCTCCTCACGGCCTGGGGCGAGCGCGTCTACGGCGAGTGGCTCATCCTCTTCGCGCTGCCCGCCTACCTGCTCCTCAGCGACCTCGGCATCTCGAACGTCGCGGGCACGGAGATGACCATGCTCGTCGCGCGCGGCGAACAGTCGGTCGCCAGCCGGCTCTTCCGCTCCGTGTTCGGCGTGCTGCTGGTGCTCTCGTCCCTGGTGCTGGTCCTCGGTGCGCTCTCGATTACGTTCCTCCCCGTCCGCGCGCTGTTCGACCTCGAATCGCTCACGCAGGACGACACGGTCACGATCCTGGCGCTCTTCCTCGTCCAGGTGGTGGTCACCCTGCAGAGCGCCATCCTCGAGGCCGGCTTCCGCGCGGGCGGGCGATACCCGACTGGCGCACTCTGCCGCCAGCTCACGCGTATCGCCGAGGTCTCCTGTGTGCCGGTCGCGGCCATACTTGGCGCCGAGCCGCCGGTCGCGGCCGGGGTGCTCGCGGTCGTCTCGCTGACCGGCAGCATTGCCTCATGGGTCACGCTTCTGCGCTTCGTCCCGTGGCTGCGATTGCGCCTGCACCGGCCAGACATGGTGCTCCTGCGGCCACTCTGGCGCCCGGCCATCGCGTACGCCGCCGTGCCGCTCGCCACCGCCGTCAGCCTGCAGGGCATGGTCCTCGTCGTCGGCGGCGTGCTCGGACCGTTCGCGGTGGTGGTTTTCCAGTCGGCGCGAACCCTCAGCCGCCTGCCGCAGGGCCTCATGTATGCGATCAACCAGTCGGTCTGGCCCGAAGTCTCGTCCGCCTTCGGACACGGCGACTTTGCCCTCGCCCAGGCGATCCACCGGCGCGCAGTGCAGGGTGCAGTCGCCCTCGCCGTGCTCGCGATGCTGGTCCTCCTGCCGCTCGGTCCGCCGGTCATCAAGCTCTGGACCGGTGGCAAGGTCGATGTGCCCTATGCGCTCTTTTTCGGCCTGATCGGCAGCGTCAGCCTGAACAGCCTCTGGTACACGAGCTCCGTCGTGCTCGCGGCGACGAACCGGCACGCGCGAATGGCCGTCCTCAACCTCGTGGGCGCGGCCGTCACCCTCGGCATCGCCGTCGTGACGCTCCCGATCTTTGGGCTGTCTGCGGCGGGCGTCTCGCTGCTCGCGATCGACCTGCTCATGATTGGCTACGTCCTGCCCCATTCGCTACGGCTCGTGCAGGACCATCCGCGGGCCTTCGTTCGCGCGCTCCTCTCCCGCCCCTGACTCGCAAGCAAAGCCATTTCCGCCCACGAACCCGCCTGACTCGACCTGCGCAGTTGTGTATCGTTCGCCGCATGACTGACTACACCACGCTGCTCTACGACAACCCGGCCCCCGGCGTCGCCCGGATCACCCAGAACCGCCTCGAGGCGCGCAACGCCCAGAACGCGGAACTCACCTACGAACTTAACGACGCCTTCGACCGCGCCGTCCAGGACGACGAGGTCAAGGTCATCATCCTCGCCGGCAGCGGGCCGCACTTCTCTTCCGGGCACGACATGCGCGGCGGCGGCAAGACCCTCGCCGACTTCGAACCGATCGGCACCTGGGGCGGATTCGGCAAGCCGGGCATGGAAGGCTTCATGGCCCGCGAGGAAGAGATCTACTTCCAGATGTGCCGCCGCTGGCGCGACCTCAGCAAGCCGACCATCGCCCAGGTGCAGGGCAAGTGCATCGCCGGCGGCCTCATGCTCGCCTGGGTCTGCGACCTCATCATCGCCAGCGACGACGCGATGTTCCAGGACCCGGTGGTGGCTTTCGGCTGCAACGGCGTCGAATTCTTCATGCACCCCTGGGAGCTCGGCGCGCGCAAGGCGAAGGAGATGCTCTTCACCGGCGACTGGGTGACGGCCGAAGAGGCGCGCCAGCTCGGCATGGTGAACCGCGTCGTCCCGCGCGAAGAACTCGAAGCATTCACCCTTGCGATGGCTGAGAAGATCGCGACCAAGCCGTCGTTCGCACTCAAGCTGGCGAAACTCTCCGTGAACCAGGCGCTCGAAGCGCAGGGCCAATCGGTCGCCCTGATGACTGCCCTCAACACGCACGAACTGAGCCACAGCCACAACATCCAGCTCTTCGGCACCGGCGTCGACCCCAGCGGCCTGCCCGCAGCGATCACCAAGCACCGAGCCTAGGCGCGCGGCTGTTTCGAACGCGAAAGAGGACCAAAATCTCTGATCCGGGGCCTCTCGATAGGACGCTACCGAATGCGCCGGCAGTGGAAAGTGGGTTCGCTCAGGGGCACGGAAGTTTATGCCGGCGGACCGCTGACCGCGCCTTTGCGCTACGTTGCCACCGACTCAGCGCGAAGGATTTCGTCGATGCGGTCGCCGGGCAGGGCGAGCCGTACGTCGCGGGCACTCATCGCATTGAGGGTGTCCAGCGCTGCGCCATCGGCCGCTGAAGAGAGAGCGGCTATCGCATCGACGAGGTCCTGTTCGTCTGCGCACGCCTCCTGTTCGAGCGCGAGGCCATACCAGCCCCATGGCAGGAACTCGACCTTCCGGAGTGCGGCGACGTCTTGCATCAGGTCGCCGAAGACTTCGATAATTCCCCAGTTTTCGGTGCCCGCCACGCCGAATGTGGCCGGGTCCACTTCGCCGCGACGGCAAACCTGCCACGCATCGCCAGCAACGCGGAACCGGTCCCGCGGGACATCCAGCGTGTCGAACGGCGGGCGGATCAGGTCGCGCTGGAGCGCATCGACCTGGGCATCGACGAGCACCCAGCGCCCGAGCGCGGTGTCCCAGTACTCACCGACCCAGTGGTCGAAGTGCTTGCCCGGTTCGAAGTAGTTGGCGAAGCCGCAGCGGGCGCGAGCCGGGATGCCCTTATGCCGGAGGACAGCCACGAAGAGCGTGGCGAAATGGCGGCAAACGCCAGCGACGCGCTGACCCGGCGCGCGCTGAGCGTTGAGTGGCCCGCTGGCGAGGCTTGCAGCGTGCGAGAGGATGGCAGGCACGGTGTGCAGGCCACCGCCAGCCTGCTGTTGCTCCGTAAGCTTGACCCCGTAAGCCCCAGCGAAGCCGGGGTGAATGAGCAGGTTCTGGACAAAATCGACGGCCGGCTGAACCCCGGCGGGTATCTGGTCGATCACATCTTCGAAGCCGCTGACCGCGGTAAATACACCGGGCGCGGCGTAGTAGGCGAGTAGTTCGTCGTGGTTCATGGCACGGCACTCTAGCCCATCAAAAAGGCGACGCCAAATCCGCAAATGGCACCACGTAGGGAACCGCGCCTCTCCACATTCGGTTCGGGTTGCACTTTTCGGCAACCGGCGTGGACTCCAGCAACCTCCTGACCGCAATCACGAAGCACCGCAGTAAATTGGCGATGTTAGAACAAGATTGGCTGCGGATCGCACTTCCACGGGCCATGAGAGTTTGCTAGGGGAGGCGAGCGGACCATCTTCCCATCGCGCCTCACTGGGCATCCTTCGCGACCGTTCGAACACAGTCCGGACGTTCCCTACTCCGGGTACTTCGCGTCGAAATAGACCCAGGCGAGCTGCGAGATCTCCTGGCCCACCGGGATGTCGCCGTACTTCTCTTCCACGAAGTCGGAGAAGAAGGAGATGGCGTAGGCGTACTCTTCGCCGCCACGGTCGAAGCGCACGATGGCCACGTCGTTGTCCACCCAGGTGCCGTCGTTGATTTCGAAGAAGCCGTTCTTGTGGCTGACGAGGCCGTCTGTGCCGTAGGCGAGGAGGTAGTTCAGGCCCGGTTTCACGTTCGTCAGCCGCTCCAGGAGGTCGGAACGGTACGGCTCTTCGAGGATCTCCCCGTGGTAGAGGGCCCAGAGCGCCCGGTTCATATCGAGCGCCGTCGTCCAGTTGTCGTCGCTCACGCCGGTCGATTCCCACGCGTAGTTCGGCGGATGGTCGATGGTCGTCTGGTCGAGGCCGAGTTCGTCGACCAGTTCGCCGACGCGCCGCACACCCTCAAGCGAATCGTCGTCGCCAGCGATTTCGTACAGGAGCCGCGCGGCGAAGGCGTCGCTGCCCCAGATCGTCGTGTCCATGAGGTCCGAGACGTCGTCCATGGGGGCGCCCTCCTGCACGTCGCGCATGGTCAGCATCAGGACGAACAGGTTCGCCACGCAGGCAGTGAGTTGCAGGCGCTCTTCGTTGACGCCGACGGTCTCGCCCGTCTGGAGGTCCGTCACCGCTGCGGCGTAGCGGCCCTCGATGGGGGCAGCGGCGATGGCAGCGGCCATTTCCCGTTCGAGGGCGAGCATGGCCGCCTCCGGGGTCACGCTCGGCACGCTCGTGGGCGATGGCGTCGGCGACGATGGCGTGGGCGAAGGCGTCGCGGTGGGGATGGGAGTCGCTGTCTGAGTCGGGGTTGGCGAAGGTGTCATGGTCGCCCGCGGGGGCAGCGTGGCCAGGGTGGTGGCCGTGCTGTCTGGCGTTGGCGGCCGGGTGTCGCCGGTGCATCCGCTGGCAATGACGAGCAGGCACGCAAGCGCCGAGACCAGGCTGGCCGCTCGCGTGCGCCCGGACAGGAATGTCAGAGCCAGATATTCTCCGCTTCGAGCGGTGTGCCCGGCCGGGGATCGTTGCATCAGTCGGTCTCTCCGTGGCTGGCACTCCGTTCGTGCGTCATTCGCACCGGCTCGCCAGGTCTCTATCGCCAGTAACGCGCGAGGCCCTCGACCGTCACGTAAAATTATGTCTTGGCCATGCTAGGCCGTTCGCGGTCGCATGAACTACGGTCTCGCGGACCCGGAACCGGGGACTGGATGCCCAGGTTTTAGGACTCTATCGCCGCCAGCAACTCGTCCAACTTCCCAATTGCCCGGTCCGGCACAGGGTGGGCGGCGTCGAGTTCCATCCGGTCGCGGTGGATCCAGACGGCGTGGATTCCGACCTTCTGGGCGCCGCCGATGTCCGCGTACTGGTTGTCGCCGATGTGCCAGGCCTCATCCGGGGAGCTCCCGGTGACCTTGAGTGCGTGTTCGAAGACGGCGGCGTGGGGCTTCCCGTGGCCGAATTCGCCCTCGATCACGATGACGTCGAAGTACGGTTCGAGGTCGAATTTGGCGATCTTCTTGCGCTGCATCCACTGCGGCCCGTTCGTGATCATGCCGAGCTTGAAGCCCTTGCTGCGAAGCCCTTCGAGCACCTCGTGGGCGTCGTCGAAGATGTTCAGGTGGTCCCACATGATCTCGTCGTAGCGCTGGGCGAGCGGTTCGGCGTGGACCAGGTCCCAGCCCTCGGCTTCGAAGGCGGTGCGGGCACAGAGGGCACGCGCGGCGGTGAGATTCGTCCGCCAGAGCTTTTCGACCGCTGCTTCGTCTTTCCAGAAGTCGGCGGCCGCCTTCAGGGTCGCCGCGCGGAGGGCGTCGGCCTCGCAGCCGATGAGCGGCGCGAACTCGATGCAGAGCTGGTTCCAGGTGTCGCGTGAGCCGGAGCGGGAGTCCAGCAGGGTGTCGTCCATATCAAAGAAGATTGCGCGTGGGCGGGGGAGCATAGATCTAGCCTACACGAACGAGATAAACGGACGCGACTGATTCCAGGCGTGCCACGCGAACCACTGGCAGCAGAGTCCCGGCACGCGCGTCGCCTTACCGATTCCCTGACTGGCCGACCCTTTACCGCGTGTCTTTACGTTGTCCGAAGCGTTCGCAGCATCCGCCTCTGGTAAGATTCATACATGGTCGAAATCGTCATGTGCCCCCGCGATCCCGGCGTCGAGACGGCCCTCCGTTGCTCCCGCTGCGAACAGCCCATCTGCCCGAAGTGTTTGGTGCAGTCGCCCGTCGGCTCGCGCTGCAAAGACTGTGCGCAGATCTTCAAGTCGCCGATTTACCACCTCACACGCCCGCAGCTGGCGAAGGCGATTGGCGCCGCGCTCGTGGGCGGAGTGGTGATGGGCCTGGTCTGGGGATTTGTGCTCTACCAGTTCCAGTTCGGCTTCCTGGCGATCTTCCTGGGCGCATTCCTCGGCTGGGTGTTCACGCGGCTGATGGACTTCGCGACCGGCAGCCGGCGCGGCAACCAGGTGGTCGCCTGCGCGATTGGCGGGCTGATTATCGCCTGGGGGATGCAGTTCCTGTTCGTGCCTCCCCGCGTCGCCATGTTTGGCGTACTCGCGCTCGGCGTCGGCATCTATTTCTCCTACCAGAAGCTCTCGCGCCTGTAGGGCGAAGAGCCGATGTCCCGGAACTCATCATCGCTGGCCACGAAACGGAGGAACCGCGCGTGGCAACAAGCGGGTGGGTGACATGCCGCCAGGCGACTGCCCGCAGGCCCGCTACGGCTGATTCGCCTCCGTTGACTCGCCGACTGTTGTCCTCCAACGGCGACCTAAATGGCTCGCGATCCCGGGCCACGAGCGGTGTGCCTGCGGGCAGGCGATTCGGTGGCGAATCACGCACCCGCTCTCTTCCGGTCGCGGTTCTGTTGGTAGGTGGCTGGTGTCGCGAGACTTCGCGAAGGGCTCCGATGTTGATTTGCTACGAGGCGGAGGAACCGCGCGTGGCAACAAGCGGGTGGTTGATTCGCCGCCAGGGCGACTGCCCGCAGGCCCGAAACGGTTGATTCGCCTCCGTGGACTCGCCACTGCCGCCGGCCAACGGCGACCTGGCTGGCCGGGCGATCCCGGGCCACGTTACTCGGGCCTGCGGGCAGGCGATTCGGTGGCGAATCACGCGACCGCGAGCTTGCGCATCGGGGCTCCGAGGGTTCGGTGGCGGGCGGTCAGGTCAGGTTGTGGCGGAGAGGTCGACCAATGCGAAGGTGATGCTGCCTTCAGCGGCGAGTTTGCCATCGACGGTCGCGCGCACGGAGCCTTTGCCGATTGGGCCGCGCAGCTTGTCCAGCGTGAATTCGAGCTTGAGTTGGTCCCCTGGCACGACCGGGCGGCGGAAGCGCATGTTTTCGATGCCGCCAAAGAGCGGGCTCTTGCCGCCGGTTTCGACGCCGTGGAGCATCGTCACCGCCGCCACCTGGGCGAGCGCTTCGACAATCAGCACGCCGGGCATCACTTTCTTCCCGGGGAAGTGGCCTTCGAAGAACCACTCGTTCGCGGTCACGTTCTTGATCCCGGTCGCGCTCTTGCCTTCCTCGATTTCGATGATCCGGTCGACGAGCAGGAACGGGTAGCGGTGGGGGATTATCTGTTCGATCTGGTCAGCTTCAATCGTCACCGCTGCAGGATACCCGATGGCCCCTGTTACGGCAGGCGCGAATGGAATGCCTGTTCTTCGATCGTCGCGTAGGATGCGGCTGGTGCTGAGGTTCATTCCAACGTGGCGGATGGCTGCTCGCCATGGACAGTCGAACTGGCGGCTGCTTGGCGTGCTCGGTGCGGGCATCCTGGTAGCA
>JBBSKE010000100.1:0-10315 GCA_038256595.1 Tepidiformales bacterium
ATGCTCGAAGCGAAGAGCGGGCGAATCGTGAACCTCAGCAGCGGCGCCGCGACCGAGCCGCGGCCCTTCTCGTCGGGCTATTCGGCTGCGAAGACGGGCGCCCAGCGCTTCACGGAGAGCGTCCAGCGCTCCCTCGCGGATACGGGCGTCTACATGTTCTCGCTCAATCCCGGGCCAGTTCTGACGCCGATGAATGTCGCGAATTCCGCCAGCGAGGCCGGCAAGAAGTGGTATGGCGCGAACCGCAATCTCAACTACTTCCCGCCGGAGCGCGCCGCCAGCTATGCGCTCGCACTGGCCAGCGGCCGTGGTGACGCCCTCGCCGGGCGCTTCGTTTCGACCTTCGACGAGATCGAAGACGTCATCGCCGCGCAGGACGCGATCAAGGCTGCGGACCTTCGCCTGCTCGCCGTCAAAATGGACTGATGCAGGGCTGAAACTGCCGCGAAACCCGGCAGCGGTATCCCTGTAAGCAGGTTCATCCCGGTCCGCTGAGCGGTCTCCGCCGGGGCGAATCTGCGGGCCATTGGGGTCTCCTGGCCTCTCGCCGCCGGTCTCATGCGCTCGATTCGCGGCACCACCACAGCCGCGAATCGAACGCCTCAGGCGGCGGCGGGGGGCTGTTATCCGGAACGGCGCCGGGGTGGCCGACGGCCAGCCACGAAGGAGTGGATGTGAGCGCAACCGCACAACCAGGCGTCGTCCCGGCATCACGGATGTCGCGCATGGCGACGAAGATGGGCTCGGCGGAAGTCATCGCGATCGCATCGGGAGCGGGCCTCGCCTCGCTGGCCATGAACTTCTGGATTCCGTTTCTTCCCCTCTATATGCGCCACCTCGGCGCCACCAGCAACGCCAACGCGCTCTTCTGGGTGGGCGTCGCGACCACCGGCCAGGGAGTCGCCCGGCTGGTCAGTGGACCGATCTGGGGAGTGCTCTCGGACCGCATGGGCCGGAAGATCATGTATCTCCGCGCGCTCTACTTCGCCACCGCCACGACGATGATCGCGGGCTTCGCGACTGAACCCTGGCACGTTGCCATCGCCTTCGCCTGCCAGGGGCTGTTCTCTGGGTTCATCCCCGCGGCAGTCGCACTCACGAGCGTGACCGTGCCGGACAACAAGCTCGCGAGCAGCCTTGGGCTCGTCACCGGGGCGCAGTATCTCGGCAACACGATCGGCCCGGCGATTGGCGCGGGACTGGCGATTGTCCTCGGCCTGCGCGGCGCCATATTCGCCGCTGCCGTGATGCCTGCCTTCGCCGCCACGATGGTGCTGTTCACCGTCCCGCGCGACCATATCGCCCCCAAGGCCGTGGTCGAACCGGGCGAGCAAGAGGTCAAAGGGCCGAGCATCCGCTCCCTGCTGACCTTCCAGTTCACCCTGGCGCTGTTCTTCTACTTCTTCATCTTCTCGATTACGCAGCTCGTGCGGCTGACCACGCCGGTCGCGCTGGACGACATCCTCAATGGCGAAAGCGCGGGCGTGGTCGGAATCGCGTTCACGCTCGGGGGCGTGGCGAGCGTGGTTGGCGTGATGTTCATCGCGCGCAAGCTGCTCAACCGGCCGGGCGCGATGCGGAAGGTGCTGGTCATCAGCGCCATCGCCGCGGGCGTGCTGCACATCCTTCTGGCGCTCTCAATGAACGTGTACGCGTTCATTGCCGTGTTCGCGCTGATTTCGCTGGTGACGGCGGCGATGCTCCCCGCGAGCAACACGCTGATCGCCTCGAATTCGCCCCGGGAACGGCGCGGGACGGCATTCGGGCTGGCAGGGACGGCCCAGGCGCTGGCATTCATGGTCGGCCCGATGAGCGCGGCAATTTTCGCGGCAATCTCCCTGCAACTGGGTTTTGTCGTCCTCGGCGTGCTCTGTTTTGCACTTGCTGGGCTGCTTGGTTGGAAACTGCGAGAGCCAGAATTGCGCTGAACTGAACTGTTCACATTTGTGAACGGCAAACGAATAGCGTATGTACAGCGTGTTTCATGTTATTGCACTTGAGTGCCAGTAGTGGATACTCATTTGCGGGCTGCGGCGCATATTGCCGGCAAATTCTCATCCGGGCGAAGATCGTCGGCTGATCTGCATATCGCGGCTAGAGTTCTTTACTCCCAATGCAGGGATGTAGCATGGACGAAACGGTGGTTTAACGTCCCCCTGCTCTACTGATCACATGGAAACGCGTGAAGAAACCCCAGGACAAGTCGTTATCGGCTATGCCCGAAACTCTCCGCCTCCGCCTGCGGCGCTGGAGATGTTCGATGGCCCACTGATCGGTGCGGCAACCCCCGACATCCCCGGGCTTCCGCGACCGGTCATCATCGTTGGTGGAATCCCCTGTGAGCGGATCGCCAGCGCCTGCCTCTCCCAGTTCGATGTCGCCTACGTCGCCGTCGTCCAGGGCGACCAGAAGCCGGATGACCTCGAGGACTGGGTCGATGCGGTCATCTCCGACCCTCGCGATTCGCACGATATTCGCGAAGCCGGCCTCTATGCCCTCAAGCGAAAGCGCGGCTGCCATGCCCAGCCTGTGGTTGGCCAGACGACCTTCGCCTGGCGCGGCGCTTCGGTAGACCTGCCGGTGCTCGAAGCGCGCCTCGTCCGCCGCCTCGCCTATGCGCGCGGTGCGGTGGTATCGAAGCAAGACCTTGCCTACGACCTCTGGGGCGCCATCGATTGCGACCCCGGCCGCGCCGTAGACGCGCACATTTACCGCATCCGCAAGCGCCTCGCGACAATCGCCGGCGTGGAGATCGAGACCGAACGGCAGCGCGGCTTCCGCCTCACGCTCGACCATTCGGCAAAGATTACCTGGCCGAAAGTCTAGCTCAGGCTTTCCACATCGCCTTCGAGATGTCCGATTCGACGATCGCGTCGCCGCCGGAGTAGCCCATCGGCGCTCCGTCGGCGCGCCAGCACGCGCTTCCTTCGAGCATGCCATCCGGGTGCCGGAGGATGCCGTTCATGCCGCCCGCGACCTTGAACGGCGTCTCGACCACGTGTCCGCGCCGTTCGAGTTCGGACTTGAGGGCGGGCAGGCCCTGGAAGTTCGATTCCAGTTCCAGCCCGATGCCCCGGTCCCACATGCGTGGCGCTTCGACCGCCACCTGCAGCGGCATTTCGTGGTCAATCACGTTGACGATGGCCTGCGCGACCGAGCCGAAGATTTTCAGGCCACCGACGGCGCCCAGCGTGAGGAACGGGACGTCGTCCTTCGTGACGATGACGGGTGACATCGAAGAGAGCACGCGCTTGCCCGGCGCGATCGAGTTCGTGTGGCCGGGAACCGGGTCCATCAGCTCCATGCAGTCGTTCAGGAGCATGCCCGTGCCCGGGACGGTGACCTTCGAGCCAAAGCCCATGTGCAGCGTGTTCGTGGTAGCGACGATGTTGCCCCAGCGGTCGACCGCGCAGCAGGTGGTCGTGGATTCGACCATCGAGGCGCGGCGCGACCCGGCGCCATACTGCTTCGCTGTCGACAGTTCGATTTCGGCGCGGCGCTCGGCGGCGTAGTAGTCCGAGGTCAGCCAATCGATCGGGACTTCGGTCGATGCGGGGTCGGCGACGTACTTGAAGCGGTCGGCGAAGGCGATTTTCATCGCTTCGGACCACGTGTGGACGCTATCGGGCGTTCCGAAGCCCATCCCAGCGATGTCCATCCCCTCGAAGATCTTGAGCATCTGGATGATGTGGAGCGGGCCGGACGAGGGTGGCGGCGGGCCGATAATCTCGTAACCGCGGTAGGTCCCTCGCACCGGCGCGCGTTCGTAGACCTGGTAGTTCTCGATGTCGTCCATCGTGATGATGCCGCCGTTCGCGGCCATATCGTCGGCGATCGCGCGGCCGAGGGGGCCGTGATAGAGGTAGTCCGGCCCGAGCCGCCCGACCGCCTCCAGGGTGTTCGCGTAATCCGTGCGAACGATGCGGTCGCCAAGATTCGGCAGCTTGCCGCCGGGGAGGAAGACCTCTGTAGTGGCGGGGAAGCGGCGGATGCTCTGCTCGTTCATCGCCGTGATGTTGCGCATGTAGGCGCTGACCGGGAAGCCGTTGCGGGCGAACCGGACAGCGGGTTCGACGACCTCGGCGAGGCTCATCGTGCCGTACTTATTGATTGCCGTGGCCCAGCCGAGGAGCGTGCCGCCGGTCGCGACCGCGAGGTGGCCGGTCTCGTTCTTCTCGCCCACGACCTCGTGCCCGAGGGCGCCTGGGCGCGGTTCGAACATATCGGCAGTTGCCGCGCCGGGAACCGTGACGTAGTTGTCGATCACGGTGCAATCGCCGTTTGCGAGGCGGATGTTCACAAACCCGGCGCCGAAGATGGTGACCATCATCGGTTCGACCACGGAGAGCGCGAACATGGTCGCGATCGCTGCGTCGACGGCGTTCCCGCCGCGCATGAGGATTTCGTTGCCAGCGAGCGAGGCCAGCGGGTGGTTGGATGTGACCATGCCGTTCGAGGCGATAGCAGAGCGTTTTACCGTGGGCGGCCAGGACTTCGCGGACATATGTTCCACCTCCGTGGTTGGCCGATTTGTACGCGATTAGTGGGCGCGAGACAAGCGAGACGATGAATTCGACGAAATTCCACCCGCAGTGTCTGTCACGTTTCCGCAATCTATACGCCGCAGCGTTGGCAGGGACGCAACGGGTATAACGCTACGTTAATTGCATACAACGGGGCCAGCCCCCACGGAGGAATGAAAAATGAATCCAGGCACACCGTTTAGTCTTTTGCTTATCGCAGCCGGCGGCATCCTTACCTGGGGTGTCACCGACAATGTCGCCGAGGTGAACATGGCCGCCATTGGCGTGATTCTCATGCTGGTCGGCGCCCTCGGCCTGATTATGTCGCTCGCGTTCTGGAACACTCTGTTCGGCGGCCGCACGAATCGTGCGACGACCTACCAGGAGCGCGGCCCGGACGTGGTTGTTCGCGACAGCCCTCGGGTTGTCGAGCGCGAAGTGGTCGAGCCTCGCACGACCGTCGTCGAGCGCGAGACCACCTACCGGGACTAATCACCGGTAAGTGAACTCAGCAACAAGTCAACGCGGCATCCAAACAGATGCCGCGTTTTCGCATGCGCGGCTACTTCTTCGAGATGGCCCGGAAGGCGAGGAGGACGAGAATCGCGCCGCCGACCGCGAGCACGAAGCTGCGAATGTCGAAGCCGGTGACATCGCCTAGGCCCAGGGCGGTTCCAACGAAGCCACCTACCGCGGCTCCGGCCATGCCGATGACGGCTGTCACAACGATGCCGCGGCAGCCTCCACCAGTGCCCTTCACGGGGACGAAGATGTGGGCGACGAGCCCGGCCAGTAAGCCAAATATGAGCCACGCGCCGATTCCCATGTATTCGATGCTCCCGTCAGTTTGGACTGATGATGAAGCCAACAGTAGCGGCGACGCGACAGCAATGCCAAACTTGAAGCCATGACTTCCCATTCGGCCCTGCTCGATGCGTTCCACGGCTGCGGCTGGGACACCGTGCGCCTCGACCGCCGCGCGGTTACAGCCGCCGAAGTGGCTCTCTTGGACCTGCACCCACTCCGCGCCCACGTCGTCAGTTGCCAGCGCCTCGAAGCCTACGGGACGAGTGACTGTGGCTGCGACGCCGACGAACGCTGGCAGGGCTTCGAAGCCGTGCAGCATCTCGCCGAAGTAGCGGCCGGCCTGCATTCGGTGGTGCTCGGCGAGGACCAGATTCTTGGGCAGGCACGCGGCGGCTTCCAGGCCGCGGACGGAGCGAATCGCGCGCTCGGTGGCATCGCCCTCGCTGCTGCGCGAGAGTTGCGCGCGCGCACGCAATTCAACAGCCACGCCGGGGCACTGCTAGACAAAGCCCTGAAACTCGCCAGCACCGAAGCGTACGGCCGGGCCCTCATCCTCGGGCCGGGACAGATGGGGCGGCTCGTCGCCTTGCGGGCCGAGGCGCTCGGCTTCGACGAGGTCTGGCTCGCGGGCCGTTCGCTTCCCGTGATCGAAGCCGGGCACCCGAACATGCGCCCGGCGCTGCTCTCGGACCTCCCCGGCATGCCGCGGTTTGACTGCATTGTTGGCTGCCTCGGGTCCGCCGCCGAAGAGATTCCGCTCGACCAGCTCCCGGTGACACCGCTCGCCCTGGACCTCGGCACGCCGCGCAACTTCGCCGGCGAGCGGCCGGGGACGCTTCTCGTTTCGCTGCGCGAATTGGTTGCGGATGAACGCTCGCGGCCTCACGCCATGGCCCGCCGCGAATCGCTGCGCGCCGAGTTGCGGGATATCGTCCGGCGGCGGCTCGACTACTGGCTCGAAACGAGCGAGAGCACCCTCGGCCGGATCCGCGCCGAAGCTGAGCAGGCCCGCATCCTCGAGGTCGAGCGCACGCTCCGCCTGCACCCCGGGATGGACCGGCGGGCGCTCGATGCGATGTCCCGGGCGCTCGTGAATCGCATCCTCCAGGGACCGTCCGAAGCGCTTCGCAACTCGCCGGACCTCGCCGAGGCCGCCGATTCGCTCTTCCCGCGGGCCTGATTCGCTGCACGCGCGGAGCCTGTAGACTCGCCCCCATGGCTGATTCGGAAGTCGTTCCTTTCGTCCTCATGCCGCCCGATTGCCTGCGCGTGCTCGACCAGACGCTGCTGCCGGGCGCCGAGGTCTACCGCGACCTTCATACCGTGGGCGCGATCGTCGAGGCGGTGCAGGCGCTGCGCGTGCGTGGTGCGCCATTCCTCGGGATTGTGGGCGCGGCCGGCCTCGCGGTAGCGGCGAACGAGCGCGGCGCCTCAGATGACGCGCTTCGAATGGCCGCGAACGAACTGGCGACCGCCCGGCCGACTGCCGTGGACCTCTCGGCGCTGGTACACCGCGCGCTCGAAGTGGCCCTGGCAGCCCCGGAGGATTCGCGGCTCGACGCGCTCTGGCGATTCGCCGAAAGCGTCTCCGACGAGCGCCGCCAGCAGGACGGGCTCATGGGGAGCGCCGGGGCGGTCGAGATCGCCGACTTCGAAGCCGTGCTCACGCATTGCAACACCGGCGCCCTCGCCACGGGTGGCATCGGTTCGGCGCTGGGCGTGATTCGCACCGCCTGGGAAGCGGGCACGCTGCAACATTGCTATGCCACCGAGACCCGGCCGCTGCTCCAGGGTGCGCGGCTGACCGCCTGGGAGCTGACGAAACTCGGCATCCCGGCGACGCTCCTGCCCGATACCGCGGCCGCGATGCTCATCGGCTCGGGACGCATCGGCGCGGTCATCACGGGCGCGGACCGAATCGCGCGCAACGGCGATGCGGCGAACAAGATCGGCACCTACGGGCTCGCGCTGGCGGCAGCGCGGCATGGCATTCCCTTCTATATCGCCGCGCCCCGCTCGACGTTCGATGCCAACTGCCCGAACGGCGCCGCCATCCCGATCGAGTACCGGGCGGACGAGGAGGTCGGTGGATTCGCGGGCGTGCGCTGGAGCCCGGCCGGGATCGGCGCCTATAACCCGGCCTTCGATGTGACGCCGGCGGAGTTGATCGCCGCGTTCATCACCGAAGCCGGCATTCTTCGCCCGCAATTCGACAATTCGATTCCCACGTTCCTGCGCGAGCACCAGCCGGGTGCTCCGCGTACACTCTGAGAAACCGCTCGGAGTCTTTACGTGGTTGCTGCGCCCATCCGGCTTGCCGTGCTCGGAGGTTCCGGGTTTTATGACATGCCGGGCCTCTCGGACATCGAAGAGCACGTCATCGAGACGCCATTCGGCCCGCCGAGCGACGCGATCCGCGTGGGCACGCTCGAAGGCGAGCGCGTGGCCTTCCTCGCACGACATGGCCGGCGTCACACGTTGCTCCCGGCGGAATTACCCCAGCGCGCGAACTTCTGGGCACTGAAGTCGCTCGGCGTCGAAGCAGTGTTCGCGGTTTCGGCGGTCGGCAGCCTGCGCGAAGAGCTTCGCCCACGAGACCTCGTCGTCCCCAGCCAGCTCGTGGACCGACTGCGCGGCAACCGCCCCGAAACCTTCTTCGGCGATGGTGTGGTGGGGCATGTGTTCTTCGCCGAGCCGTTCTGCGGCAGTCTTCGCGACGCGGCCCTGGCGGCGAGCGCGACAATCGGGATCCCGGCGGTGAATGGCGGCACGCTCGTTGTCATCGAAGGCCCAGCTTTCGGGACGCGCGCGGAGAGCCACCTCTATCGCCAGTGGGGCGCCGATATCGTCGGGATGACGACGCTCCCGGAGGCGCGCCTCGCCCGCGAGGCGGAGATTTGTTACAGCATGCTCGCGGCCGTGACGGACTACGACGCGTGGCACGAAAGCGAGGAAGCAGTGACGGCAAACGCGGTATTCGCGGTCCTGAAACAGAACGTCGAGGCGAGCCAGGGCGTGGTTCGCGAACTCGCGCGCACGATTGGCGGCCGCGCGGCCTGCCCGTGCCGGGAGACCCTCGACAGTGCAATGGTGACCGCTCCCCGGGACATCCCGGCGGCGCGCAAACTCGACCTCCAGCCGATTCTCGGCCGCTGGCTGGCCGCACGAGGTGACGCGTGACCGTCCTCATCGCCGGCTGGGTGGCGATCGACGAGATCAAGACGCCGTTCGCACATGTCGAGGGCAAGCTGGGCGGCTCCTCGACCCCGGCGGCTCTGGCGGCGGCGCTGTTCACGGAAGTGCGCATGCTGGCCGCGATCGGCGAGGACTTCCCCATGGACGAGCTGCGAAAGTTCGAGGGCCGCGGCATCGACCTCTCGGGAGTGCGCGTCGAACCGGGCACGACCACGAGCCGCTGGGGCGCCGAGTACAGCTTCGACATGAACAGCCGGGAGACGCTCTATACCCACCTCGGTGTCAACGAATCGTGGAACCCGGAACTGCCGGACGGCTGGGCAGCGAGCGAGACAGCGATCTTCGCGGCCCTCGACCCCGGCCTCCAGGTGCGGCTCATGAAATCCCTCGCGAGCCCGGTCGCGACGATGGTCGATACCATCAAGTTCTACATCGACACCCAGCCCGAAGCCGTGCGCGAGGCGATGCGGACGGCGCACTTCGTTTCGATCAACGAGATGGAAGCGCGCGAACTGGCAGGCACGCCGAGCATCGCCAGAGCCGCGCGCGGAATTGTCGCGGCGGGGACGAAGACGGCGATCGTGAAGCTCGGCGAGTATGGCGCGGCCTGCGCGAGCAGCGACGGCGACTATTTCGTCGCCCCGGGCTATCCACTCGAAAACGTTGTCGATCCAACCGGCGCGGGCGACGCATTCGCCGGCGCGTTCCTCGGCTACATCGACTCGGTGGGCGTGGTTGATGCGGTCCACATCCGGCGAGCGATGATTTACGGCTCGACGGTGGCATCGTTCCAGGTCGAAGGACTCGGCCCAGAACGGCTGCTGACGCTGACTCGCGAGGAAGTCGAACAACGATTTCGAGAATTCCGGATGCTAACCCATTACGATATAGGGGACTGATGGCAGAGATCGATTTCCCCAGGAATCGCGCAGCGCGCATCCGGCTTGACTACGTCGTCGAGTCGTTGAGTGACCCGGAACGGATCCGGGGGATCCTGCGCCCGCGAATCGAGTACACGGCGTATGCGCTCGGGCAGCTCGAGCCGGGGCTTTTCGAACGCTCGCGCTGGTACTGGGCGAAGGGGGACACCGGCACGGGCCTCGTGCTCCACAGCCGGGGCGGACTCGGCGACGCGACCTTCATCATGGGCGAGACCGACGCGGTGCGGGCGCTCCTCTCGATCTACCCGGGCACGGCCCAGACCTACGCGACCTGCCAGCCGCAGCACCTCGAAACCCTGCGCGGCGTCTTCCGGCTCGCAAGCCAGCAACCCATGATTCGCATGAGCGTGACGCCTGAACGCTTCCGGCCAGTGGTGAAGCCGGGCATTGTCCACCTCAGCGGCCTGGATATTCGCAAGGTCAACGCGCTCTACAGCTCTGAGGGCAACGGCAGCTACTACGTCCCCGAGCACATAGATGCTGGCATCTACCGCGGAATTGTGACCGATGGCCGCCTGGTCGCCATCGCCGGTACGCACGTGGTTTCGCAACAGGAGCGGGTCGCGGTCGTGGGGAATGTCTTCACGCACCCGGCCTATCGCGGTCGCGGATTTGCCACGCTGGTGACGAGCGCGGTTACGGAATCGCTCCTCGAATACTGCAACCCGGTCGTCCTCACCGTGGATCCGATGAACACGCCCGCTGTGCGTGCCTACGAGCGGCTCGGCTACACCGAGGTCTGCCAGCTCGTCGAGGCGAGCGCTGCGCGGCAGGACGTCTCCGGCTGGGGCGCGTGGGCGCGCCGTCTCCGTGCGAACATGCGCGGCCGCCGCTACGGTGGCGCGTTTA
>JBBSKE010000101.1:0-10241 GCA_038256595.1 Tepidiformales bacterium
AGGTCGATGCTGCGGGCTCCGTCGGAGGCTGTCCAATACCGGCCGATGTAGTCGATATTGCCTGAATCGACAGTCCAGCCAGTGATGTTCGTGGACGCTGGAGACTCCGTCGTGAATAGCGCCCCGGGATCCGTCCCAGCCTCGAAGCTGCCGTTGGTGCCTACGGCTGCCACAAGGGCCGCGCCACCGATGAGGATGGTGGCGCCGATGCCAACAGCACCGGCGGCCAGGGTTCGAATGGATCGCATATTGCCTCCAACTGCCAGGCCAACGGGTGACGGACGTACATCGACCGATCACTGCCTGGGGCGCCGCGCGAAGTGGGATTTTGCACGGTGACAGCAGCCGATCGCCCTGGCTGGCCGGGAGTATGGCAGCAATAATGACAGCTGTCTACGCACGGTTCACTGAGTTGTCATGATTCGTTAACTCGTGTGACAACAATCCGTACCTCTGGCCACGCTCGCGCTCCTTGCGCTACCTCTTTACAGTTGCCAGTGCCGCCACCGCGGCCGGAGCTTCGCAATGGATTTCAATCTCACCCCCGCGCACGCTGCCTTCCAGAAGGAAGTGGCCGCTTTCGTTGAAACGATCGCGCCGCCAGATGGGCAGGACCCGCGCGAAATCCCCGGGTATGGCGACTTCGTGCGCATGGAGTTGGCGAAGAAGAACTGGCTCGCGGCGCCCTGGCCGGTCGAATATGGCGGCCTCGGCGCTTCGCCGCTGCAGCAGATGATCTTCAACGAGGTGATGTCCTACCGGCGCATCCCGGCCGGGAACATGGGCGTCTGGTGGGTCGGGCCGGCGCTCATGCTCTATGGCACGCCCGAGCAGAAGGAGCAGTTCCTCCCGAAGATCACGAGCGGCGAGGATGTCTGGTGCACCCTCTACTCCGAGCCCGGCGCAGGGTCCGACCTCGCCGCACTCCAGACGCGCGCAGTCCGCGATGGCGACGACTACCTTATCAGTGGCCAGAAGATCTGGACTTCCGGCGCGCACCGTTCGAACTGGGGCTGGCTTGCCGCCCGCACAGACCCGGACGCCCCGAAGCACCGCGGCATCTCGATGTTCTGCGTGCCGATGGATGCGCCGGGGCTCTCGGTTCGCCCGCTGGTGAACATGACCGGCAACCACGAGTTCAACGAGGTCTTCTTCGACAACGTCCGCGTCCCGGCGACCCAGCGCGTGGGCGAAGAGAACCGCGGCTGGTACACGCTCGCCGTCGCGCTCGACTTCGAACGCTCGTCTATTGGTTCGACCACCGGCGCGCGCCGCAACATCGACGATTTCGCCGCGATGGTGCGAGACGGCCGCCTGCAACTCAACAGCCAAGCGCGCACGCGGCTCGTCGATTGCGCGATCGCCGTCCAGGTGCTGCGCTTCCTCGGCTACCGGATCGCCGCCGAACAGGAGAAGACCGGCACCGCGCCGACCCTCCTCGCGCAGATGGCGAAGCTCTCGGCGATGGAGCTGAACCAGCGGATCACGAGCATGACGATGCAGGTGATGGGCATGGGCGGCCAGGCGCACGCCGCCGATTCCGAACTCGAATCGTGGACCCACGGCTACCTGCGCTCGGTCGCGAACACGATCGAAGGCGGCTCCAGCGAGATCCAGCGGAATGTGATCGCGACCCGCGGCCTCGGCATGCCGCGCGGGTAGAATCGCCCGGTTGTGAGCCCCCTGAACCCGTTCTCTAACCGCGCTCGCGTACACTGTTCGTACGGGTCGAAACCCAGATTTCTCGGTTCGACTACTGCGCGTGGGACTATCGTAGTCTAGACTGGAACTATGGCTCAGTACGACGTTGGTATCATTGGCGGAGGTCCCGGGGGGTATGTCGCAGCGATTCGCGCGGCACAGCTCGGCCTGAAGACGGTCCTTTTTGAGAAGGAGCGCGTGGGCGGCCTTTGCCTCAACTGGGGCTGCATCCCGAGCAAGGCGCTCCTTCGCAATGCGGACGTGGTCAACCTCGTGCGCGACGGCGAAAAATGGGGGATTGGCGGCCTCGATGGCGCCACCTTCGACTACTCCAGCGCGTTCACCCGCAGCCGCAAGGTGGTCGACCAGCTCGTCGGCGGGGTCGAGACGCTGCTGAAGGAGAACGGGGTGACCGTCGTGAGTGGCGCCGCCTCGTTCGGCTCCGCGACCAGCATCACCTCGAACGGCGAGACCTACGAGGTCGCCAATTCGATTATTGCGACCGGCGCGACCATTCGCATGCTCCCGGGCGTGACGGTCGGCGGCCCCGGCATCCTTACCAGCCGCGAGGCGCTCGCCCTGGAGAAGCCGCCCGCTTCGGTCATCATCATCGGCGGCGGGCCGATTGGCGTGGAGTTCGCGCACCTCTGGGCGAGCTACGGCTCGAAGGTGACGATCGTCGAGATGCTCGATTCGCTCGTGCCCCTCGAAGACCCAGAGATTGGCAAGCTGCTCGAGCGAACCTTCAAGGCGCGCGGCATCGATTCGCTCGTCAAGACGAAGGTGGAGTCGGTCGAATCGGGCGAGTCGGGCGTGACGCTCACGGTTTCGAGAGATGGCGCATCGCAGACGCTCAGCGCCGACGCCGTGCTTATCGCGATTGGCTTCCGGCCGCACACCGAGGGGCTGAACCTCGACGCGGTCGGCGTGGCCAGCGAGCGCGGCTTCGTCACCATCGACGACAACATGCGCACGAACCTCCCGAACATCTACGCGGTCGGCGATGTCACCGGCAAGCTCATGCTCGCGCACGTGGCGATGCAGCAGGGCGTCTCGGCGGCCGAAGTGATCGCCGGCGAATCGCCGCCACCACTCGATTACGTGCAGATCCCGCGGGCCACCTTCTGTCAGCCGCAGATTGGCTCAATTGGCTACACCGAAGCGCAGGCGAAGGCCGCCGGGTTCGCCACGAAGACCGGGCGATTCCCGTTCGCGGCCCTGGGCAAGGCGATCGCCGTCGGTGAGACCGCCGGGTTCGCGAAAGTGATCGCCGACGAGGCGACCGGGCAGGTGCTCGGCATCCACGTTATCGGCCACGACGCGACCGCGATGCTGGGCGAAGCATCGCTCGCCGCGCTCCTCGAATCGACCACGGTGGAACTCGGATTTGCCGTCCAGGCCCACCCGACGCTCGCTGAAGCATTGAAAGAAGCTGCCCTCGCCGCCGACGGTGAGGCCATCCACATCGCCCGCAAAGTAAGGAGAAACGCGTGACCGCCGAATCACCATGGCAGGAATCCGGGCCGGCCGAAGCACCAACCACGGAACAGCTGAAGCACTTCCTCTACCAGATGGCGTTCATTCGCCGCTTCGAAGAGCGCTGCGGTGAGATGTACACGAAGGGGAAGATTCGCGGCTTCCTCCACCTCTACATCGGCCAGGAAGCGTGTGCGGTCGGCGCGATTAACACCCTCCTCCCACAGGACAAGGTGATCACGCACTACCGCGACCACGGCCACGCGATCGCGCGCGGCGTGGACCCGAACCGGATCATGGCGGAGCTCTATGGCCGCGTGGACGGCACGAGCGGCGGGCGCGGCGGTTCTATGCACATCTTCGATGTCGAAAAAGGTTTCCTCGGCGGCCACGCAATCGTCGCGGGACACATGCCGCCGGCCGTTGGGCTGGGCCTTGGCGCGAAAATGCAGGGCCTCGACACTGTGGCGATGTGCATCTTCGGTGACGGCGGCGTCGGCGAAGGCGAATTCCACGAGGCGCTCAACCTCGCCTCGCTCTGGAAGCTGCCGGTGCTCTGGTTCTGCGAAAACAACGGCTACGGCATGGGTGTCCCGCTCAAGGAGTCGATTGCGAATGACATCTATAAGCTCGCCGCGGCCTACAACATCCCCTCGATCCAGGTCGATGGCATGGACGTGGTCGCAGTCTACCAGGCGACGAAAGCGGCGGTCGACTACTGCCGCGCGGGCAACGGGCCGGCCTTCATTGAAGTCCTGACCTACCGCTACCGCGGCCATTCGATGTCGGACGCCGAGTTGTATCGCAACAAGGACGAGATCGCCGAGAACCGCAAGCGCGACTGCATCGACCGCCTCAAGGCGACCCTGATGGAGCGCGGCGACCTCACCGAGGCCGAGTGGACCGAACTGGTCGAGCGCGTCGAGCAGGAGACGGCGGCGAACGTCGCATTTGCCGATGCGAGCCCGAACCCGGCGCTCAGCACCCTTTTCGACCACATCACGAAGGAGCCGGCCAGTGCCTGAGCTGAGATATCGAGACGCGCTGCGGGAAGCGCTCCGCGAAGAGATGATCCGCGACCCGAAAGTCTTCCTCATGGGCGAAGACATCGCCGCATATGGCGGTTCGTACGCCGTGACGAAGGGTCTGCTGGCCGAATTCGGGCCGGACCGCGTGAAAGACACGCCGATCTCGGAATCCGGGATAATCGGCGCGGGCGTTGGCGCGGCGCTCATGGGCATGCGGCCGATGGTCGAGATTATGACGATCAACTTCAGCCTCGTCGCCTTCGACCAGATCATCAACAGCGCCTCGAAGCTGCACTACATGACGAACGGCGCGCTTCACGTGCCGCTCGTGCTACGCATGGCGAGCGGCGGCGGCAGCCAGCTCGGCGCTACCCATAGCCACAGCCTCGAGGGCATGTTCGCGCACTTCCCCGGCCTTAAGGTGGTCTGCCCGGCATTCCCGGCGGATGCGAAAGGGCTGCTCAAGCGCGCCTTCCGCGATGACAACCCGGTCATCTTCCTCGAGCACACGGCCATCTACGGCCTGCGCGGAGAAGTCCCGGATGACCCGGATTACGTCATCGATTTCGGCAAGGCGAACATCGTGCGCGAGGGCACCGACGTTACCCTCATCGGCTATTCCGGTTCCGTGCACCAGTGCGTTCGCGCCGCCCAGATGCTCGAAGAGCAGGAAGAGATCAGCGCCGAGGTTATCGACCTTCGCACTCTCCGCCCGCTCGACCTCGACACCGTGATTCGCTCTGTGAAGAAGACGAACCGCGCCGTCGTCGTCGAAGACGCCTGGAAATTCGGCGGATTCGGGGCCGAACTGAGCGCCTCGATCATGGAAAACGCGTTCGACTGGCTCGATGCGCCGGTCGCCCGGGTCTCCGGCAAAGACGTTCCCGCGCCCTACAACCGGGACCTCGAATTCGCCGCCCTGCCCTCCGAAGAGGACGTGGTCGACGCCGTTCTTGCAATGCTGTGACATCCCAATCGCTGGGGTATCTTAGACACTGGCAAGCCAATGAGGACACGTGGTGATCACGGAGCGGGGGAGATGCAATGGCAGTTGATGTAACGATGCCGCAGATGGGCGCCGATATGACCGAGGGCACGCTCGTCAAATGGCTCAAGCAGCCTGGCGACCGGGTCGAGCGGGGCGAGATTATCGCCGAAATCGAGACCGACAAGGCCACCGTCGAACTGGAAGCGTTCGAGTCGGGCACGATGCTGAAGCAGCTCGCGGCCGAGGGCGACACCGTCCCGGTCGGCGACGTCATCGCTCAACTCGGCGAGCCGGAAGAGGCCACCGAGGAGCGGACGAAGGCGCCCGCAGCCGAGCAGCCGCCTCGCCGCAACGTTCTCCAGCCGGCCGGAACTGCCCCCGCGACCATCACCGAGCACGTCCCCGACCCCGTGCCTGCTGCCGCATCGAGCAGGGGTGGCCGCGTGCGCGTTTCCCCCGTTGCGAAGCGCATCGCGACCGACGCAAACATCGACCTGGCGAAAATCACCGGCAGCGGACCAGACGGCCGCATCCTCCGCCGCGATGTCGAGGCGTTCATCGAATCGAACGGCGATGCTTCGAGTCCATCATCCGGCGTGGCCACGACCGATGCCATGCACCCCGTTGCGCCTCGACCCGACGCAGAACCGGCTGTCCCGGCGCCAGCCTCGCCCGCTGCCGACCGCCAGCCTCCCGAGATGGAGCAGGCCCAGGCCGCACCGGTCCCGGAGCCGGGAGACGATTCTCCTGCACGTGGCGAGGAGGACGACGCCCCCGCTGCGACGCCCGCAGTCGCACGCCCGGCAGCAGCGAAGCCAGCCACTGTTGGCGCTGGCGAGCCGCTCAGCAAGATGCGCCAGGCGATCGCCCGTCGCATGACCGCATCCAAGCAGCAGCAGCCGCACTACTACCTCACGCTCGACATCGACATGACCGACGCGATGAAGTTCCGCGAGCAGCTCAACGCCGCCGCGACCGATGCCCAGCGCGTGAGCATCAATGACCTCGTCGTGAAGGCCTGCGCGGTCGCCATCGCCCGCCACCCGAAGTTCAACATGGCCTTCAGCGACAACACCCTGGTCGCGCACGACGAAATCAACATCTGCATCGGCATCGCGCTCGATGAGGGGCTGATCGCGCCCGCGCTCATCGATACCGGCAACAAGTCGCTGGGACGCATCGCCGAAGAGGCGAAAGACCTCATCGCGCGGGCGAAGAGCGGCAAGTTGCGGGCCGACGAGTACAGCGAAGGCACCTTCACGATCACGAACCTCGGTGCGTTCGGTGTCGAGACGCTCATTGGCATCATCAATCCGCCCCAGGCCGCGATTCTCGGCGTGGGCTCGGTGATGCCGGCGGCAGTCGTGAAAAACGGCGAGATAGTGATTCGCTCGATGATGAAGGTGGCCCTCAGCGCCGACCATCGCGTGAGCGACGGCGCCGAGGGTGCACGCTTCATCAAGGAGATCCAGGGCCTGCTGGAGAACCCCGCCAGCCTGGCGCTGTAGTGGAGCCGATTCCCGCCTCAGAGCGCGAAATGGCCGAACTTCCCGCCTTCCGGGCGATGGTTGGCTGGGGCCCGGGCGGCGAATTCATGCCGCTCCTGCGCTCGGGCTCAGCGCAACTGCTCTGCATTCGCGACTGGGCCGACCGTCTCGTCGCGACCGGCATCGCGACCCGCTTCGGCTCGCTCGGCTTCATCGGCAACATGATCACGCTGCCGGAAGTGCAGGGCCAGGGCCTCGGCAAGCGCGTCTTTGCGGGGCTCATGGACTGGCTCGAAGAGGGCGGCGTCACGCGCGTCGACCTCGAAGCGACGCCTGCCGGGCGCCCGATGTACGAGAACCACTTTGGCTTCGAGGTGCGCTGGGAGTCGCTCCGCGCGACGCTCGAGCCGGGCTCGGCGCTCGAACCCGACCCCGATGTGCGTCAGGTGATGACTGCCAGCGATTGGTCCGCGCTCGCCGAACTCGACACTGCCGCTTTCGGCGCGAATCGCCTCGCGCTCATCCAGGTGACCGCCGCGACGCCCGACGCGAAGCTCCTCGCGCTATCCGACGGCGACGGGATGCTCGCCTACGGCCTGATTCGCGGCCCAAAACTCGGCCCGGTGGTCGGCGGGGACCCCGAGAGCACCGCCCGCGTCGTTCGCAGCCTCGTCGCAGGCTCAACCACGACCGTGAGTTGCGGCACCGGCGGCCACGAAGGCACGCGTCCGTTCTGGGAGGCCCTCGGCTTCACCATCACGCCCTACGACACCCGCATGACCTACGGCGAGCCGCCAGACGACCGCCCAGAGTGGGTCTACGCGCTGCTCAGTGGTGGACTGGGATAGTGCTGAACGGTCAACGAGATTACGAGGTTCGGAACGCCGCCGGCGAAGTGGTTTCGACGTTACGGCTGGAAATCGGAGTTCCCTATCAGCAGGGCGAGGACTGGCAGTGGTTCACCATGGTCCGAATCTCTGACCTGAGCGACGAGAGCAAGGTCGAGTCGCACGATTACTTCGGAGTAGACGCAGTCGACTCAATGATCAATGCGTTATCTACGGCTGCGATTCGGATGGGGGTGTACCAGGCCGTGTATCGAGAAGAGGGCCTTGCACTCACCTGGATGGGTGGGGACGAACTGGGATTTGACCTATTTGCGAGAAAGTGAACCCGCCTCCAAAACCAACGCGACCGACAAAGGGAGCGTGCCCGCCGCCATGGGCATGCCGCCCCATTTCCAAATGCGAGTCGCGATGGTCGGCCGGGAGTCGGCTCAGGTGGTTGGTCGCCCACCCGCTCTCTCGCGGTCGCGGTTCCTTGGGATTGGTGGCCGCTCACGAAACGCAAAATGCCACGCGCGTTGAGCACGTGGCATTCGAGCGGACCTATTGAGCGACTGTCCGGGAATTCTTGCGGGCGAGGGTCGGGGGTTAGCCGTGTCCCTTCTGGCCGCGCGGAGGTGCCGCCGAGCTGCCGTCTTCGACGACTGCTTCCCAGGCGAGATAAAAGTAGAACAGGCCAATCAGGATTGGCGCGAGGAAGTAGGGGCTGCCGCTGGCGATCATGGCGATGAATCCGCCGCCCACGCAGAGCATCAGCGCGGCCACGTACACCACAAATGCTCCCCAACTGAAACCGAGTGGAACCATGATGTTCCTCCCTTCTCTCCCGATATTATGCCGTCGCTCGGCGGAACGCAGCAAAGCAACAGGAAGAATTCTGTTAGAACCGCGCGCCCCCGCCGGGTGCGTGCGGCGAGCCAGTTAGCCCGGTAGAGTGCGCTTCACAAGGAGCATTACATTGGAACAGGATCTCGCAGGTAAAGTCGCTATCGTCACGGGCGCGGGCCGCATGCGCAGCATCGGCCGCCCAATCGCCAAATTGCTCGCCGCCGCCGGCGCGAGTGTCGTCATCACCGGCACCGGCCGGCCCAAGGAGAACTACCCCGACGACGAGAAAGCCGCCGGCTGGAACGACATCGAATCCGTCGCAGAGGAGATTCGCAGCGCGGGCGGCGTTTGCGTGCCGCTCATCTCCGACGTGAGCAGCGAAACTGCAGTCGAACAGCTCGTGAAGGACACCGTGGCCCAGCTCGGCCGCCTCGATATCCTCGTGAACAACGCCGGCGCGGCGCGTGGCAACGACCGCGTGCCCGCCGTCGACCTCGACTACGACACCTGGAAGAAGGTGCTCGTCACGAACCTCGACGGCACCTTCCTGCTCTCGCGGGCGGCTGCGCGCCAGCTCATCGCCCAGGGCGACGGCGGCAGCATCGTCAACATCTCGTCGATCGCGAGCAAGATCGCGGGCGCGAACAGCGCTGCCTATTCTGCCTCGAAGGCGGGCATCAACGCCCTCTCGCACGCGATGGCGATGGAGCTGGCGCCTCACAAGATCCGCGTGAACGCGGTCTGCCCCGGCATCATCGACACCTTCCGTTTGGACGATATCGGCCGCGGCGACGCCTGGCAGGCCACACTCAAGCGCATCCCCCTCGGCTATGCAGGCGATGGCTCCGAGATCGCCGAGTTCACCTATTTTCTCTGCAGCGAACGCGGCGCCTGGATCACCGGGCAGGCGATCAATGTGGACGGCGGTACAACCTGGAATTGAGTTGCTAGTTGCTAGTTGAGATAGCTCCGGCATGGACTCACCGTCAATAAGAAATGCTTCTATTTCTTTCGATCTGCACAGGATGCGAAAATCGGTACCAAACAAAAGGCACCGGTCCGACATCCAGGGATGCCGAACCGGTGCCACGGAATGACTAGAAACTAGTGACTAGCAACTAGTCACTCATGACTCGCCCTCGCAGCCGGGACACCATGCCCGGCCGCTCGCGGGCGGCTGATTCGCGGGACTTCTCGTCCCGGCGCATCTCGGCGAGGAGGCGCTTGTGTTCGGCGCCGCGCCGGGCAGATGGCAGTTCGGGCTGCCCGGCGAGAAGTGAACGATTGTCGACTTTCGCTCCCGACATCAGGAGCATGGACACGAGTGAGCTAAACATTTCCTGGTTTCCTTGAAGCTATTAGCTGCTAACGACTAGCTGCTGGGCGAGATTTCTGATTGAGGCTGGTCGTTCGTCGCCGGGCCCGAATGGGGGCTAGCAGGCTAGCCGCTAGCAGCTCCTATCGGGACAGCGATTCGCGGAGGCGGGTGACGATCCCGGTGGGCTCGCCCGCGGGCTGCAGGAGTTCTGCTGCCCGCGCTTCCCGGCGCATCTCCGCGAGGACCCGGCGGTGTTCCGCGGTGCGGCGGAGCGACGCCGGTTCCCGGTCTCCCGGGAGTGCGATTCGATCGATTCCAACCCCGTGCATAGCGAGGTGCATAAACAGTTTGGACAGCATTGGTGTCTCCTTATTCGAGGAACTGGTGGCGAAACGCCAGGTCGAATTTTGGGTACAGCTCTCCGCACCAATGCACAGTTGCATTCGCACGAACTAGAGTGCACAAGAGTCGGCATGCCACTGCCAGCCCCGGTGAATTGAGGAACTGCGCGCTGGTGGTCGCCAGGAATTAGGAAGCAGAAGCAGTAAACACGGCGGATAACAAAAAACG
>JBBSKE010000102.1:0-10219 GCA_038256595.1 Tepidiformales bacterium
AGACGTTCGACAGGGACGAGCGGACGGCCGTTCTGAAGGAATTGATGGAATACGACCTCGAAATCGTGTCCCGCATCTGGCAGGTAACGCCATATAAGTTCAATGTACGCAAACCGAATTTCTACAGCCTCATCGACGTTGAGGCTGGTTGGAATCCGGTCGGCTGGGGCTCCGTCGGCCTCGAATACGCCTGGCGCACCTAGCGCTCGGCACTACCGTCAAAAACGCGGGAGGCAAGGGAGCGGACCTTGCCCCCTCCAGGAACTCCAAACCGGCTCACGCGAGGGTCCAGATATGCTCCGTGCGTACATCCTGAGAAGGCTCATCGCAGCCTTCGTCGTACTCTTTCTCCTGAGCGTCATCGTCTTCACGCTGATGAACCTCCTGGACGGGGACGCGCTGGTCGCCAAGCTTGGCGAGACTGGCCGCATTCCGCAGGATCAGCTTGATGTACTCCGGGCCGAGATGGGCCTGGATGATCCCCTTCCCGTCCGATATATGGACTGGGTATTCAGCCTGTTCGATGGCACCATGGGCGAATCGCTCATCTACGAGGGGCAAAGCGTCAGCAGCCGTATCCTCAATGCGCTGCCAGTCACGCTCGAACTCGGCGTGCTGGGCATGTTGACGGCGATTCTTCTGGGCATTCCGCTTGGCGTTATTTCGGCGGCCATGCAGGATAGCCCGGTTGACTACGTCATTCGCATCGTCTCGCTGGTCGGCCTTTCGGTTCCACAGTTCTTCCTCGGCCTGATCATCATCATCTACGGCACCCTCTACATCGGGTACCGGCCGCCGACGGGGTACATTCCAATCTCGGAAGACCCGATTGGCAATCTCAAGATGATGCTCATCCCGGGCCTGATTCTCGGCTTCGGCCTCGCCGCGAGCATCATGCGAATGACGCGCTCGACGGTGCTGGAAGCGTTGCACGAAGACTACGCGCGCACCGCCCGGGCAAAAGGCCTGAAAGAACGCACCGTCGTCATCAAGCATGTGGTGCGCAATGCCCTCATCCCGGTGATGACGCTGGTGGGGAACCAGGCGGCGTTCATCTTCAGCGGCGCACTCATCCTGGAGATCCTGTTCGTGCTCCCTGGTATGGGACGGCTCACGCTTGAATCGATACAGCAGCGTGACTACACGCAGGTGCAGGGTTGTGCCCTCATTGCCGGTGCCGCGGTTGTCGGCATCAACCTTCTTGTCGATGTCGCCTACGGGTGGGTCGACCCACGCGTCCGGTACGGCTAGGCCGCAGAGGAGCTTACAGTGACGGCAATATCTCAGGAATCTGTTCTCCCGCCGCGCGACGTCGTTCGGACACCGCGCTTCATCCGCTGGTGCAAGTCGTTCGCCCGGCGCAAGCCGATCGCCGCCTTCTCCGCCCTGCTGTTGGCGATAGTCGTCGTTGCCTGTGCGTTTGCGCCGGTGCTGGCAACCCACGACCCGAACCGCCAGAGCCTCAGTGACCGCCTCGCGCCCATTAGTGGCGAGCACTACCTCGGTGCTGACGAGTTCGGCCGCGACACGTTTAGCCGGCTCCTCTACGGCGGACGCGTCTCGCTCGGTGCGGGACTCGGAGCGACTCTGGTAGGCGTCGGCGTCGGCGTGATTCTCGGGCTCATCAGTGGGTATGCCGGCGGCAAGGTGGACCTCGTCCTGCAGCGCGGTATGGACGCGATCATGGCGCTGCCGCCGATCATCCTGCTCATGGTGCTCTCCAGCACGCTCGAACAGAACTTCCAGAATATGGTGCTGGCGATCGCGATATTCGTCGCACCTGGGGCGAGCCGAGTGGTGAGATCGGCGACCCTGAGTATCAAGGAAATGCCCTATGTCGATGCCGCCCGCTCGCTCGGGGCAACGCCGACCCGGCTGGCATTCCGGCATATCCTGCCGAACACGTTCGCGCCAGTCATCGTGGTCGCATCGATCACCGTCGGTTCGGTCATTCTCATCGAGGCGGCTCTCGGCTACCTCGGCCTGAGCGTCCGCCTCCCGACGGCGACCTGGGGCAACATGCTCAATTCGGGCGCGCAGGCATACATGGAACGGTCCCCGATCCTGGCGCTGGTTCCTGGCCTCGCGATTGCGCTCACCGTGTTTTCAATCAATCTCTTCGGCGATGGGCTGCGCGACGTGCTCGACCCGCGCCTGCGAGGGAAGGGGCACTAGGCAGAAATCTTCCCGAAATGGATTGATTAGCCTGTTGCAAACAATTGCCGTCGTGTATCGTACGGCGCATTCGAACCGGGCGGTTCGCTACGAAACCGCCCATCATCTCAAGGAGGCCGGCATAGCGTGACCACCGCCGTTGCATCGCACACTGAACGAACTATTGTCATTGGTGGCAAGAACGTCCGATTGCTCGAAGGGGGCAGCGGGCCGACGGTCGTCGTCCTGCACCATTCGACTGGCAACCCCGGCTGGATGCCGTTTTACGACGAACTGGCGAAGAAGTTCTCCGTCGTCGTCCCGGATATGCCCGGTTATGGCCAGTCTGACCGCCCGGAATGGGCGCGGGAGCCGCGAGACATCGCGATCCTGATGAACCTCCTGCTCGACCAGCTCGGTTCCGACAGCGTGACGCTCGTCGGCCTTGGCCTCGGCGGCTTCATCGCCTCCGAAATGGCGACCATGAACCAGACGCGGATCAAGCACATGGTGCTTGTCGGCGCGCCGGGCCTCCAGCCGGAAAATGGCGAAATTCTCGACCAGATGCTCATCGACTTCGAGGAATACGTTAAATCAGGCTTCCGGGACGAGACCCAGTACCACGCCGTCTTCGGCGAGGAGCTGGCACCGGAAATCAAGCAGCTCTGGGACTTTAGCCGCGAAATGACCGCACGCATCACCTGGAAGCCGTACATGTTCAGCCGCAAGATGCCGAACCTGCTCTGCGAAGTGAACGTGCCAACGCTCATTCTCCATGGCGATGATGACCGCGTGGTGCCGCCCGTCTGCGCACAGCAGTACGCGAAGCTCCTGCCGAACGCGAAGTTGGAAGTCATCCCTGGCGGGCATCTCGTTGAATACGAAGACCCGGCGGCCGTCGCAACCCGCATAGCCAGCCATGCAGGGGTCGCCTGACCGGCCCGTCCGCGCACACTACTCACCTCCCGGGGTGAGTGCGGAGTGAAACCCGCATCCGAAAGGGGACAACATGTTCATTGGTTACTTCACCGAGCGCCCATACCAGGACCCGAATTCGGGCTATTTCGGCGCCACCGGCCGCGACCTTACCGACCTCGCGATGAGCAACGCCAGCTACGACCCGAAAATCGGCGCCGAGCTGTACAACCGCTACCTCGATGAGAAGGTGTACGCCGAAGAGATGGGCTTCGATGGCCTCATGCTCAACGAACACCACAGCACGCCGTTCTGTATGGGCAGCGTCCTCAATGTCGAAGCCGCCATCCTCGCCCGCATCACCAAGCGCGCCAAGATCGTGCTCTGCGGCAACGTCCTCCCGATCTGGGACGACCCGTTGTGGCTCGCGGAAGAACTCGCCGAAATCGACATGATTTCGCGCGGCCGCCTCGTCACCGGTTGGGTGCGCGGCACCGGGCGCGAAAGCGTCGCCCACAATGCGCAGTCGCCGTTCAACTGGGAGCGATTCCAGGAAGCGCACGACTTCATCAAGGCCGCCTGGACACGCCCCGGCCCGTTCCGTTGGGAAGGCGAACACTACAACTACCGCTACGTGAACCCGTGGTCCCGCCCCTACCAGGACCCGCATCCCCAGATGTGGATCCCGGGCGTGCTCTCGCGCAACACCGTGAAGTGGACGGCGGAGCACCGCTACCCATATGTGATGCTCGCGACCGAACTCGACCCGACCCTCAAGTCGTTCGAGTACTACGCCGAAGTGGCGAAGGAGAACGGCTACGAGGCCCAGTCGCAGCATCGCGGCTATCTCTTCAAGGTACACGTGGATGAGACCGAAGAGCTCGCCGAGTCGGCAGCACGCAAGTACATCCAGGGTCCCAGCAACCCGTTCCTCGAAGGCAACCAGGGCGCGGTCCGTCCGTTCATCCAGAACCTGCCGGGCATGACGTCGCGCACGAACCTGCTGCCGACGGTTTCCAGCCTCGCGCTGGCAGCCTCACGCGGCCGCCTCGAAGCCCGCAAGGAGCAGCTCGGCGGCGCCACCGGCGCACCTGGCACCCCGTCTTCGGACGAGCAGGACAAGGCCGACATGAACGGCTCCTACGAGCAGCAGATCAACAAGATGAGCATTATCACCGGGACGCCGAAGACGGTTATCCCTAAGATCAAGCACGTCCTCGAATATCTGCGGCCAGGCAACATCTTCTTCTGGGATGGCGACGGCGCCATGGACCACGACGACGCCATGCGCTCCCTCCGCCTCTTCGGCGAAGAAGTGCTCCCGGCGACGCGTGAAATCGCGAAGTCGCTCGACCTCAAGGGCGCCTTCGAAATGGATACCCAGACCAACAAGCCGATTCCGCAGGAAGTCTAGCGGTCACGGCTCAGCCGACCTACCATCGAAGCCCCGCCCACGGCGGGGCTTCGTTCGTCACCCATCTCCCGGGAGAGCTGCCAGATGGACCTCTACGACGTCATGCGGACCACGTTCTCGGCGCGGCAGTTCACCGGGGAGGAAGTGCCGGATTCGGTGCTCACGAAGGTGCTCGACAACGCTCGCTTCGCGCCCAGCGGCGGCAACCGCCAGGGCCAGCACGTGATCATCGTGCGCGAGCAGGCGACGAAAGACGCCATCGCCGAACTCGCGATCCCGCAGGCGAAGCGATACGCCGCCCAGAATGCGAATGGCGAGGGACCCTGGAATCCCGTTGCGCCGCCTGGCATAAGCGCCGAACAGATCGAAGCGACGCCGGCGCCCTCTGGCCTGCTCGAACCGTACCGGAGGAGCCCCGTCCTGCTCGTGGTCTGCGTGGACCTCCGGGTGGTCGCTGCCGTGGACCAGCTCCTTGACCGGGTCGCCGTCGTCCCGGGCGCATCGATCTATCCGTTTACCTGGAACATCCTCCTTGGATTGCGAAACGAAGGGTACGGAGGCACGCTAACGTCCATGCCGATCGGCCGCGAACCGGAGTTGAAGGCGCTGCTGGGGATTCCGGATTATGTCGCAGTGGCCGCCATCCTGCCGGTCGGCAAGCCAGTGCGGCAGCTCACGAAGTTGAAGCGCAACCCCGTGCCAACCTTCACGACGAACGAGCGCTGGGATGGCCCGCCATTGGAGGAGAACGCCAATGTCTGAACCCGACATTCTCGTCATCGGCGGCGGCCCGGGGGGCTCCACCGCGGCCACCATGCTCGCCCGCCAGGGGTTCTCGGTGCGGCTGCTCGAACGCGAACGATTCCCCCGCGAACACATCGGTGAGTCCCTCCTGCCAGCCAGCCTGCCCATACTCGAACTCCTCGGCGTGATGCCCGAGGTCGAGGCCGCCGGGTTCCTGCCGAAGTTCGGAGCGACGATGGTCTGGGGCAAGGACACCACGCCCTGGTCCTGGTACTTCCGCGAGACGAATCGCACCCACCAGAGTGCGTTCCAGGTCTGGCGGCCGACGTTCGACCACCTCCTCCTGAAGAACGCGGCGAAGCACGGCGTAGAAGTCCTCGAAGAGCACCGCGTGCTCGAAGTGCTCTTCGACGGCGACCGCGCGACCGGCGTGCGCTATTCCGACAGCGACGGCGCCCAGCACACCGTCCACGCGAAGTTCATCGTCGATGCGAGCGGCCAGGCGGGGCTCATCGGGCGCATGCGGCGGCTGCGAATGCCCGACGCGAGTTTCCAGAACCTCGCCGTTTATGGCTATTTCGAAGGCGCCGAACCGCTGCCCGAGCCGGACGCGACGAACATCCTCATCGAGTCGTACGAAAACGGCTGGTTCTGGAACATCCCGCTGCACACCGGCGTCATGAGCGCCGGCGCGGTGGTGGACCACACGGCCGGGCAGGAAGGCATCCGCGCGCTCGGCGCCGAGGCCTACCTCATGGCCCAAATCGAGGCCGCGTATCGGACGAAGCAGATGCACGCGAACTCGAAGCTCGTCTCTGGCCCCTTCGTCCTGCGCGACTGGTCGTATCTCTCGCAGGAGGTCGCCGGGGACGGCTGGGTATTGGCGGGCGACGCCGCCTGTTTCATCGACCCGCTCTTCTCCTCTGGCGTCCACCTCGCCCTCACTGCCGGAGTGATGGCGTCCGCCTTCGTGACCTCCGCAATCCGCATGCCGGAGATGCGCGAGGCCGCCGGGAGGGTCTACCAGCAGCTCTACTACCAGCAGTACGGCCACTTCCGCGAGATGGCGAAACTCTTCTATTCGAGCAATCTGAGCACGGATTCGTACTTCTGGGAGGCGCGCCGCATCCTTGGCGACGACCCGAACATGACGACGCCGCGCGAGTCGTTCATTCGCGCCGTGGCCGGGCAACCGCCGCAGGGCTACGAGCGTGTGGTACTCGAACGCGGCCATGCGCCACTGGCGTTCGTCAACGAAGTGCGCGAAATGGAGCAGCAGCGCATCGACCGCGCCGCAATCGCGAAGCAGACGCTCTCGGACCCATCGCTCGTCGGGGCGGCCATTCTCGTGCCCGCGGCGGATATGAAGGTCGAACGCCAGCCGGTGCTCGGCGACGGCGAATTCGAGTGGGGCGTGGTCGTCACCACGGCTGCACGACCCGAGGGTGTGCCGCTCAGCGCGGCTGCTGCGAAGCTCCTCACGCTCATCGATGGCGAGCGAACGGTGGCCGGCGTGGTCTCCGCGCTCGTCGAGGGGATGCCGCCAGAGCGCGCCAGTGGGCTCGCCCAGGCCGCGTTCGGCGTCCTCCAGGTCCTCTATGTCGATGGAGTCATCGACCGATTCGAGGTGCCAAGTGCCGCCTACTCTTGAGCCGACCATCTTCCAGGTCAACGTGTCCCGTAACGGCTTCCCGAAGCACCCGATTCGCGACGCTGAGGTGGGCTACAACGGGATCACGACCGACTTTGTCGACGACGGGCGCTATCACAACAGCATCGACCACGCGCTCTGCCTCTTTGGCATCGAAGTGCTCGCCACACTGCGGTCCGAGGGCCACCCGGTGGACCCGGGGAGCACCGGCGAGAACATTACGACCCTCGGCCTGAACTGGCGGCATGTCGTCCCCGGCATGCGGATGTGGCTCGGCGATGAGGTCGAGATCGAGGTCACCGGGTATGCCGACCCGGGCTGGAAGCACGCCACGTTCTTCAAGGACGGCCTCTACCGGCGCATCGACCACGAGTTCAATCCGGGGTCGAGCCGGGTCTATGCGCGCGTCCTCCAGACCGGCAAAGTGCGCACAGGCGATGTCATCCGCGTGGTCAACGAAACGCCAGCCGACCGGGCGTGGCGCTCGCAGCCGTACACGATTCGCTGGCCACAGGACTACTCGAACACGATCGTCGGCAACAGCTAACCAGCGCTGGCGAGAGGCCCGCGTAGCACCCTGGTTTGGCCTGTCCATGGCCGTCCTCCTGGGAAGAGTCGCGCAACCTGGGCCGTGCGGCGCCGTGTCACACTTCTCATATCTCCCAATCGGAACCGAGGATGATTCAAGTTAGCCCCAGGATATTATTTTTCGTCTTCTCATAGAGGAAACCTTGAGTTGCTATCGATCTGCCGGTAGTATGCCCGGCAGCACAGCGCTGCGTCGCTAGAGTGACGCCGCTGAGGAGGGGAAATTTATGAGTCGCGAGTCCAACTACTGGACGAAATGGTCTACCGCGCGGAGCAGCCGCCGGCGCATGCTGGCGAGTGGCGCTGCGGGAACCCTGGGTGTTGCCAGTCTTGGTCTCGTCGGGTGCGGTGGCGACGACGAAGATAGCGAAAGCCCAACAGCGGGCGCGGGCGCTCCAACTACTGTGGCTGGTGGCACTGCCACAAGTGGCAGCCCGGTAGCAGCAGTCCCGACGGACATCAATGAACTGAAGAAGATGGGCCTCGAGCAGGTCCGGACGGTGTTTTCCGGCAGCCGCTTCAAGGACCTGCCCGGCTGGAAAGAGGGCCCGAAGTCCGGCGGTACGGCTCGCTTCGCAAGCCGCGCCCCGGTCACGTTCGACCCGACTTCGGCCTCGGGCGGTCTCATGGCGAGCTACATGTTCGCTCACAACCAGCTCATCGGGATTCGCGTCAACGACAAAGTCAAGAACCCGAACTTCATGGAGTACGAGGCGTCCCTCGCCGAGACTATGCCGGAGCAGCCAGACGAACTCACCTTCGTCTTCAAGCTCAAGCCGGGCATCAAGTTCCACAACGTTGCGCCGGTCAATGGTCGCGAACTGACGGCTGAAGATGTTGTGTACTGCACTGAGGCCTACCGGAAGGCTCCGGCCCAGTCCCCGACGTACGAAGAGGTCGCCAAGGTCGAAGCGGTCGACAAGACCACCGTGAAGTTCACGATGTCTCGCCCGACCGCCTACTTCACGTCTTCGATCGCCGTGCCGTTCCACTGGATCTTTGCGAAGGAGCAGCACACCAGCGCAGAAGGCCTCGCCCGGACGCCAATCGGCACCGGCCCGTTCCTCTTCGACAAGGCGGTCGACCTCGGCGCCTATTCGTTCAAGAAGAACCCGGACTACTTCCGCAAGGACCCAGACGGTGGCGCCCAGCTCCCGTACCTCGACCGGATTGAGACGACCTACTACCCGAACCCGGCCCAGTCGATCGCCGCCTTCCGCGCGGGTGAATTCGACCACGTCTACCCGCAAAACAAGGAAATCTGGCTGCAGGTGATGGAATCGAACCCGGACTCGGTCACCCAGGTGACCACCCCGGCGCCGTCCTTCCAGCCCTACATCGCCATGCGCCTGGACCAGGCCCCGTTCAACGACCCGCGCGTCCGCCAGGCACTCTCCCTGCTTATCAACCGCAAGGCCATTATCGATAGCCTCGCGCAGGGCATGGCCGGCTATGGCTACGGCCAGGACTGGACCTACTTCGGCAACGAGTGGCCGTTCGAAGAGAGCGAACTCGGCAAGTACAACAAGCACGACCCGGCCGAGGCCAAGAAGCTTCTCGACGCCGCTGGTGTCAAGAACGCCACCTTCGACTTCCTCCTGACGTCGTTCGCGGGCTTCAACTTCGAGGTCTACCAGGCAATGGCAGGTATGTGGGAGTCTGAGGGGGGCATCAAGACCGTCATCGATGCACCCCAGGACCCGGCCAAGTGGCAGAGCCAGTTCTACGGCGGCAGCTTCAAGCACATGGCAGCCACGGGCCTCATCGGCCCCGGCATGGACCCGGACACGTTCGCCTACCACGCCATGCATTCGAAATCCCCGAAGAACTACATCCGGCTCAACGACCCGAAGGTCGATGAACTTGCGCTCAAGCAGCGCCAGACCTTCGACAAGGCCGAGCGCACCAAGATCCTCCGGGAGCTGATGACGCACGACCTTGATATCGTCTCGAGGCTCTGGGGCGTCACGCCATACAAGTTCAACCTCCGCAAGCCGAACTTCTACAGCCTCATCGACGTTGAGGCCGCGTGGAACCCGGTCGGCTGGGGTTCGGTCGGTCTCGAATACGCCTGGCGCACCTAGCGCACGGCACGCCAACACACTCCTGCGACGCATTCGAAATGGTGCGTCGCAGGAGGCCAGGACAACTCATGGACGCGGCGATCGGCTACCCGGTCGCCGCGTTTGTCTCTCCCGGACACTACGCCGCGCACGACGGGCCGGGACCGTGTAGAACTGACGAACGGAGGTTCGAACATGCCCGAGAGTCTCATCCCCGACGAGTCACGAAAGATGGTTGGCGAGCGCCTCGCCGCACCCGTGACCGCCACGATCGTCACCGCCGATGCCCAGCGCTACGCCTACGCCGCCGGCGACCTCAATCCGCTCTATTTCGACGAGGAGTTCGCGAAGGAGGCTGGCTACTCCGGCCTGGTTTGCCCGCCGACTTTCCTGAACTATGCGACGACAGTGGATAAGCCAATGAGCGAGCTCCGGGAGGACGGGCTGTATCGCGGCGGTGGCCGCAGCATCCCCCTGCGCGTGAATCGCAGCATGTTCGGTGGCGAAGAATGGGACTTCGTCGAGACCGTCTATATGGGTGACACCGTGACCGCCGAATCACGCCTCCTGAGCCTTGAGGAGAAGAGTGGCGGCGCCGGGGCGTTCGTGCTCACGACCCGCCAGACCACGTTCACCAACCAGCACGGCAAGGTGGTCGCGCGCGCCCGCCAGGTCGGGATTTCGAGGTAG